>CAUYYU010000056.1:0-9572 GCA_963577415.1 Chloroflexota bacterium | reverse complement strand
CCCTCCAGACGACGCCCCATGCGCCTGCGCCGCGTCCACCACCACCCGTACCCCCGACCCCTCCGCCAGCGACTCGATCCGGTCCAGATCGCACGCCTGCCCGTAGAGACTCACCGGCAAGATCGCCTTCGTCGCCGGACTCAGCGCCGCCTCGATCTTCGCCGGATTCATCAACATCGTCTCCTCCTCAACGTCCACGAACACCGGCGTCGCCCCAATCGCCAGCACCGCCAATCCCGTGAAAGGCGCCGTGTGCGCCACCGTAATCACCTCATCCCCCGCCCCCACCCCCACCGCCCGCAGCGCCAGCTCGATCGCGTCCGTCCCGTTCCCTACCCCCACCGCCTCCCGCGCCTCGCAGAACCGCGCGAACTCCCGCTCGAACGCCCGCACTTCCTCCCCCAGGATGAACCACCCGCTCGCCATCACCCGATCCATCGCCGCCCGTATCTCCCTCTCCAGTTCCGCCACCTGCCGCAACGTGTTGAATGCCAGAATCCGCATCTCAGGCATCACGCCAGTAATCGGGACGCTCGCGATAAAAATCCATCGTTCCCGCCATTCCCTCCTCGAAGCTCACCCCCGGCCGCCACCTCGTCACCATCTGCAGGTGATCGTACGACGACCACGAATCTCCAATCTCGATCGATTTCAGCTCCTCCGGATAATCCACGAACTCCACCTCCACCCCGGCATTCGTCGCGATCACCCCCGCGATATCTTTCACCGAAATCGGGCGATCGCTTCCTAGGTTGAACACCTGACCGTGGGCCTCCGGAATCGCCGCCGTCGCCAGAATTGCGTTCGTCACATCATCCACGTGAGTCACGTCCCTGCGCTGCTCCCCATCGCCGAATATCCGCAGCGGCTCCCCCTGCAGACCACGCCGGATGAACGTCGGAATCACCCCCTGGCTCCCGGCCTCCAGCGACTGCCTCGGCCCATACGTGTTCGTCAGCCGCAGTCGCACCGTCCGCAATCCATGGACCTCGCCATAAATCCGGTGATACTCCTCCCCGGCGTACTTATCCACCCCGTTTATGTCCACCGGCAGGGCCGGCACCGACTCCGTGATCGGCAGCGCCCGCGCCCGTCCATACACCTGTCGCGTACCCGCGTAAATCACCACCGGCGTCGGCGAAATCCGGCGGCAGGCTTCCAGAATGTAGATCTGCGACCGACAGTTCGCGTCCAGGTCTCCCAGCGGATCAGCCATGCTGCGTTGATGCGACACCTGCCCCACCGCATTCACCACCACCTCCACTCCCTCCAGCACCTCCTCCAGCCTCCCGCCCCGCACGTCGATTTCATGCACGTCGCAGTTCGGAGTCGAGTCCGGCACGTTTCGTCGATCGCCGCCAAAGCCGTCCAGCAAAGCGTCCACCACCTGCACCCGCGCCCCCAGTTCCGCCATCCGCAGCACCACCGCGCTGCCGATGAACCCCAGCCCTCCCAACACCGCCACCCGCCTACCCCCAAACCAGCCGTCCACTGCCCCCATCGTCGGCGGACCGTTGATCCCCGGGCTAGTCGGCGACACCGTCAGCTTCCGCCACCGCGTCCGCCTTCGCCTCCCGGGCTTTGCCTTCAGCGCCTACGTCTTCGCGCGCCGTCCGGTCTTCAAACGGCCCTCTCCACCACAGGCGTGCCAGATCGAATCCCAGCGACAGCACATTCACCGGTCGAAAAAACTGCGACGCCCCGAACCGTCTCGGCAGATGCGACACCGGCACTTCTTGCACCCGATATCCCCCTCGGTACACTTGTTGCATCATCTGCGCGCACACGATTCCCCCCCGCTTGGTCAACGTCATCCGGCGGGCCACCTCGCCCCGGAAAAGGCGAAAATCGCAGTCCAGGTCCCGCATCGGTATCCCCAGCAACCTCTTGGCGAAGTAGTTATAAATCCCGCCCAGCACCCGCCTCACCACCGAGTCGCTCCGGACCGTCTTGTACCCGTTCACCACGTCGACCCCGTCCTCCATAGCCTCAAGCAGCAACGTCAACTCGCGCGGGTCGTACTGGCCGTCACCGTCCGTATAAAACACCAAGTCCCCGGTCGCCGCTTTGAATCCCGACTGCAAAGCGCCCCCGTAACCCCGGTTCTGCGGATGCGTCACCAGCCTCAGCGCCGGCACCGCCTTCGCCAGCTCTTCCAGGACCCCCGCCGAGCTGTCACCGCTGCCGTCGTTGACCACAATGATTTCATAATCGTCCGTCACCCCGGCAAGCGTCTCGTCCGCCGCCCGCACCATCTCGGCGATCGTGCGCTCATCGTTATAGCAGGGAAAAAACGCGGAAATGCGCTCCTGCCGTCGCGGTTGGGAAGGTGACACGTCCTGAAAATTCATCGCGCAATGCTATCACCGCCCGCCACTCGCCCACCTCACGTCGCCACCATTCCCCGTGGTCCTGTCTCCATCGCTGCTCGACGTTTTTAGTGCTCTCCTCGCCCGGCGCATCGCACGTCCTCGGGCGTCCGTGTACCCCGGACAGATTTACCTGGCGACGACCTTGCGAAACTCTGCCCGCAGCCGTCCGCCCTATCCCCGTTTCCCCTTCATTGAACGAATCCAGCCCCTCTCTTGTCCTATTTCCCTGCAATCCCATTTGACGGCCTGTGGCCCGACCTGCGTGCAGGTTGGGATTCCCGCGGCTTCATCCCGGGCCTGACCGGATGACCCGCAACGTCTCGCTCACCCACCGCCGCTCGCGACTAATCGTCGACACCGGCAAGATCGCCAACAGCGGAAAATTTGAACGGCGCCGGATCGCCCGCGCGGCTCGCCTTCCCCGATGCTTCCAATTCGTCAGCCAGCGGTTCGCTGGCCTCGAACATCTGCAACTCCATTGTGTTCTTTATCCTCGCCATCCGCGGCGTGTTCGAGCTGGCAGCCCTTCTTGCCAGGCCGATCGCCGTGTCAACCGTTGCCTCGTCGGTCGGCAACGTCATCGGAATCCGGGCGCCCTGCACCGTCATCGCAGTCAGGCAGTTCATATACGTGTACTCGGGGTTCATCGCGTCAACGAGCTTTTGGCTGACCAGGTCCGCCATCCCGATTCCCGTCGCGTTGCCATTGGACTCCTCAGTCAGTCGCAGCGTGGCGATGTAGCGATAGTTCGGCGTCCGGGGCCCATCGCCCAGCAGCCGGAAAAGCCCGATGATGTTGGTGTCCATCCCTGCGCCCGAGATGTTCTTGCCCATTTCGTCAACTACCAGAAGCTCAAGCTCGTCGGCCGGCAACACCGGCAGGATGGCCTTCGCGATCTTCAGCAGCGTCCGGTCCGTGGTGTGAAATTGATCCGCCCCGACCACTTCGACCTGGGCCGGTTCGTCGAGAGGGTTCTCAACCATCGCCACCCCCATCAAGATCTTCCCGGTTTCAATCGCGGTCTGGGTGGCCTCTGGGATCGTCTCCGCCAGGCCGTACTGGTGGATTCGCTCCGCGCCCTTCTGCTTGCCGAAGCCGACCGCCGTCATCTTGCACAGGCCGCTTTCGATGTCGCCGTGAAAGTCGGTGTGGGGCTTGACCCGGCCCAGCACCACTATGTGATCGGCGTTATAAGCGTTCGCGTCCATCAGGTATTCGTGGCCTCGCGGGCCTTTCCCCGTCACTACCGTTTCCATTGTCGCCCGGATCGGCGCCCCAACGCCTGCTTCCGTGATCCGGTATTCCGCGAGCACCGCCTCCTGCCCTTCCGGAGTAGCCCCGCCGTGGCTGCCCATCGCCGGCACGATGAATGGTTCGAGGCCGACCGCTTTCAGCTCGCGCACAATCGTCGATACCGCTGCTACCAACGGAGTGATCCCGCGGCTACCCACTCCGATCGCCACACTGTCACCGTTGCTGAATGTGGCGGAGGTGAGATGATCGCGAATCTTGCGGGCCAGCGTGCCCTCAAAGTCGTCAATCCGCGCGGTGTCAAATTCCTGCCGCATGGTCACCATTAACGGTCGGTCCACTTTGTGCTCCTTATACCAGCCCCGAGAAAAAAGTGTGCCTTCTAGTGTAGTCGCGCCGGCTCCGTCACCAAATTGTCCCCCGCACCGCCGGATTGCGCCCTCAGTGCTCGGCGCGGGACAAGCCGCGATCTCGGTTCTGCATTTGTGCCGGCATCGGGGCTTCGGGGACAATTGGCGGCAGATGAGCAACAGTGAACGATCGCAATCAGCCGATGCAAACACCAATGAAGGTGTTAGTGCCCCCTCCGTTCATGTGCGAGTGCACGCGGGTCTCGACCGCTTCTTTCCGGGCGCCGGTCGGGTGCGCAAAATAGAAATCGCAGACGGGGCCACCGTCGGCAGTTTGCTGCGGGATCATGGCGTGCCGGAAGACCTGCCCCTCGTCGTAGGTCTAAACCGTGATCTAGGGAGCCGCGATTCGGAACTCAAACCCGGCGATCTGGTTGAATTAGTCCCGCCAATGACCGGCGGATAGCAAGGGAGCGACAGTGCCACACTCAATTCACAACCGCATTCTCCGCGTGGATCTCACCGACGGTCGCATCTGGACCGAGGAGCCTGGCATCGAGTTTTATCGGAAATACGTCGGCGGTCGAATGGTTATCGCCCACTACTTGCTGCGCGAGCTTCCACCGGGCGCCGATCCCCTTGGCCCGGAGAATCTGCTCATTTTCGCCGCCGGTCCTATGACCGCCGTGCCCGTCGCCGGCAACGCCCGCCACAGCGTCGGCGCCAAATCGCCGATGTCCGGTCTTTATGGTGAGTCCGAGGCTGGCGGATTCTGGGGAGCCGAGCTCAAGATGGCTGGCTGGGATGGGATGGTAGTCACCGGTAGGGCCGAAAAGCCGGTATATATATGGATCAAAGATCAAGAAATTGAAATTCGGGACGCGTCGCACCTCTGGGGCAAAATTACCGGTGACGTCGAAGATGCGGTCAGAGAAGAGCTGGACGACGCCCGCATCCGGGTCACCCAGATCGGGCCCGCCGGGGAAAACTTGGTGCGTTTCGCCTGCATCGTAAATGACCTGAACGAATTCGCCGGCCGGGGTGGCATGGGTGCGGTGATGGGTTCCAAGAACCTCAAGGCAATCGCCGTAAGAGGAAGCAGCCGCGTCATCCCCGCCGACATGGCCCCCATTCGCGAGACCTCCCGCTGGGTGGCCAAAGAGACTTTCGCCGAAGGTCAGCCGCACTTCATGTTTCATAACTACGGCACCGGCGCCTTGGTACGCAGCAAGCAACTCGAAGGCCACGTGATCTCTCACAATTTTCGGGACGGTGTTCTGGAAGGCGCGGAAAATTCCGACGCCATCGCGATCAAAGAAACTGTGATGGAGCGCATGGACGGCTGCTTCTCCTGTTCCGTGAACTGCAAGAAGCGCGTTCGCATCGAAACCGCAAAAATGACCGTCGATCCCAAGTACGGTGGGCCCGAGTACGAAACGCTCGCCGCGATCGGCAGCAACCTCGGCGTCACCGACATTCTTGCTGTTTGCAAAAGCTCGGAAGTCGTCAACTACCTGGGGATGGATAGCATCTCCGCCGGTTCGGTCCTGGCCTGGGCCATGGAAATGGCCGAAATGGGAGTTATCACCCCGGAGGATCTCGAAGGCGAACAGCTGATCTTTGGCCGAGGGTCCGACGTGATCAAGTGGCTCGAGATGATCGCCTACCGACAGGGATTTGGTGACGTGCTCGCCGAAGGAGCCCTGCACGCCTCACGAAAGATTGGAAAAGACAGCGAGAAGTACGTCATGCACGTCAAAGGCGTGGACCTGGGAATGCACGATCCCCGGGCCATGGAGACCATGCGGCGCGGCTTCCCGGTTTCACCCGTCGGCGGTGACCACTGCAACTCCGCCCACAAGCGCAACGCGCTCGCCAACACGCTGGGACTCTGTCAGTTCCTCGATTACGACGATGATCGCAAGCTCGCGCTCTTGAACGCCGCGACCGGCTGGGACATGACCCTGGACGAATTGGATGACGCCTATGAGCGCGGGATCACAATGACCCGGCTTTTCAACGTGCGAGAGGGCTGGACAACCGGGGACGACGTCCTGCCGTGGCGGATTCACCAGCCAATGGCGAAAGGCCCGATGAGCGATCAGGTGCTACCGGTCGAACAGGTTCGCGAAGAAACTCAGGAGTATTACGAAGCGCGGGGTTGGGACCGGGATACTGGCATTCCGAATTTAGAAACGGTTGAGCGCCTGGGCCTGCTTGTGACTGCCTAGTCACAAGCGCGACCTATGAAATACCCGGAATTTCAGTGGCCCAGCTGCCTGATCGAGATCGCTCCAGAGGGTAATACCCGCCGGCTAATCAGCCGTCCTTGCTTTGCCCGTTCTCGCTCTGACCGTCCCCGCCCTGAAGCAGGGACATTGTCTGCTCGATCTCCCTGAGCAACATTTCCTTTAGGTCACCAAAATCGCTGAGCTTGACCCCCAGGATGTCAGACACGACGCCCGGGATTTCGGGGTCGGGCGTTTCGTTGGAGCCCACTCCCGACCCCGCTTGACGGCTCACCTGGTTCGCTATGATGCAGGTTGCGGCGAGGGTAGTGGTGTCGTCCGAATAATCACCCGACGGGGTGCCGTGGTGAGCGCGAATCGCCCCGACGAGAAAGTCGGGCAGTTCCCACTTTTCGGCCAGCGTTGCTCCGACCTCTGCGTGATTTAGCCCCAGGACCTGTCGTTCCGCTTCCCCAAAACTGACGCCCGTGGTCTGGGCGGTTTCTACGATGATGGTAATTCGCTGTTCGACGTGTTGGGCGAGGACCACTTTACCGATATCGTGCAGCAACCCGACGGTGTAAGCCTCGGCCGGAATCGATTTATGCACCTCCTTGCTCAGCGTCTAGGCCTATTGGGCGACGATCGAGAGAGTGATTGAAAAGCTCTCCCTTGCCCAGACCGTAACCGGCTACTCCCTGTCTCCCAAAACCGCCCATGGTCGCCGTTATTACAAGGTTACGATTGGTTTTTTGCCCGAGCAACATGACCGCATTGTCGATGTCCGCGACCTGCCGGGGAAGGCCGTAGTAGGCCGAATTGGCGATCCTGAGAACCAGCGCCGTCAGGGCGGCGTCCGACTTCAACAGGTCAGCGATTTCCTGACCGGAAGTGTCCGGCTGGCTGCTTTTCTGAAGGATCGCGGTAGCGGTCGCAGGCAATGGCACAGCGTCAGGCGCGCTCTCCAGAATTTGCTGAATCTCCAGGTCCGTGGCCATCAATTACCGCTTTCCGAGGCAGCCATCAGGGTGGACTACGATTCATCGCTGGATGGCTCAGCAGTACAAATTATCGAGCATCGACACAGCGGGCGTCAGTAGTGGCGGTTACGAACGAGCATAAGCTTCGGAGATCGCTCACCCTTGAGTATTGCCGCAGGCGCACCATTGTGTTTTTCAGGAGTTCCTATAGTCAAGTTGGCCGATCGACTAAGGGTGTGACCGCGTCGGATCAAACTTGTCCGTCGGCTCGGAGAAGTGTTCTTCGCGGACCCCAACTGGAGTCAGACGGAAGACGTGACAGTGGCATCGGCGGAGGAATGTGCTGAGCCGGATACCTGGCGCTGGCTGGCCAGGACGACCCCCCAGAACAGCGAAATCGCGCTGGCCAACTCTGTAACGTTCAATCCCTCGAAACCGAAGCGGTTAAGCGATCCGCCGATGCCGACGAGGTGATCGACGCCGGCCACCCACTCACGGGCTAGATTGAGTTGCTCGCCGGAAATGGTGATGCCAGTGACGCGGCCGCCGGCGGTCGCGGCGGCATGGATGGCCAATCCGCCCCAACCGCAACCAATTTCCATGACGTGATCGTCGGGGCCGAGTCCGAGCTTGTGGTAAATAACGGTACTTGTTGATCTGGGCGTCAACCTATGACTGATTGTCATCGGCATATATGGCTCAGGAGTAGGTGAGGGTCTCGTCGAGGAAGAGGCGGAAGAAATCGTTGCCGAGATCGTAGTGGTCGTGGATGTTGTCGCGGCTGCCTGCCGGAGTGTTGGCGCGACGGCGCTGTCGGTAGGCGTTCAGGCTCGCGGAGAGGCGGGATAAGGGCCCGTCGATCCGTACGGATTGGGAGTTGGCCAGGGCGGTGGCTATGAGGCCCGGCAGGTCGCCGGCCTTCCACTCGCCGGCCATGTAGGACTCCCCAACCCCGGTGACGCCGGAGGAGAACAGATGGGTGAAGAATCGGTTGTCGCGGACGCGAACGTCATGGGTGGCGCCGACGGGATCGCCAAAAGTTTGAATGCTGCCATCGGGGAGTGTCAGGCGGAGTTGACCATTGCGCCAGCCGCGAAGGATTCAGATTGCCAGGCGCTGGGTTACGGCCTCATCGACGCTCATCGGTCAGTCGAAGGAAACCACGACGGCACTCTGGGGCAGCTAGAGGCCGTAGAGGGCACGGTATTTGTTATCAAGATAGTCGAGGAAGGGCTCGGCGCTGAGCTCGGCATCGAGTTCGAGGGCGACGAGTTCGGCGGCGGTCCAGGCGGAGCCGTGGCGGTGCACGTGCTGACGCATCCACGCCAGAAGCGGGGCGAAATCAGCGGATTTTAATGCTGGCTGAATCGACGGGTCGTCGGCCAACGCGGCTTCGTATAGCTGCACTGAGAGCAACGTTCCCAGGGCATAAGTAGGGAAATACCCGATGGCGCCGTAGGACCAATGGACGTCCTGGAGGACACCGCGGGCGTCTTCGGCCGGCTCGACACCGAGCAGGGAGTGCATGCCCTGCCACCAGCGTTCGGGGAGGTCTGCGACCGCGAGGCGATCCTCGAGGAGTTCGCGCTCAATTTCGTAGCGCAGAAATATGTGAAGGCAGTAGGTGACTTCGTCGGCCTGGACGCGAATGTAGTCGGGCGCGACGCTGCTGCCGGCCGCATAAAGATCGTCGGCGGTGATGTCGTCGAACTTGGCCGGGAAGTACTCGCGCAGTCGTGGCAGGAGATGACCGGCAAAATTTCTGGATCGGCCGACCAGATTTTCCCAGAGGCGCGACTGCGATTCGGCCAGGACCAGGGACTCGGTGGCGCCAAGGGCCGTCCGGTCGAGCTCGGCCGGAATCCCCTGATCGTGGGTGCCGTGCCCGCCTTCGTGGATGGATGCGAAGAGCGCTGGGGCCAGGTTGTCGGGATCGACGGCGGTGGTGACGCGGGTATCACCGAGCCCGATGCCGGTGGTGAACGGATGGGCGGAGATGTCCTGGCGGCCGGTCCGGAAATCAAACCCGATGAGACCGAGGATGTCCTCTGTCAGTGCGATCTGGGCGTCGTGGGGAAGATCGCCGCGCAGGGCGGAGTCATCGACGCGGTGGAGGACTGGGCGGAGGGAGTCGAGGAGCGGGACCAGGCGGTCGCGCAGGGGTCTGAAGAGGCGATCGACATCGGCGGAGGTGAGGTTGGGTTCATAGCCGGCGAGGAGGGCGTCGTAAGGCGTGTCTTCGTAGCCAAAGTATTCAGCCTGGCGACGGGCAAGTCCGACCTGATGCGTGAGATCTGCCTCGAAGATGGAAAAATCGCTCGCGGCGCGAGCCTTCACCCAGGACTCAAAGGCGCGGGCAGACGTCCGAGCCATCTCGGCTACCAGGTCCGA
>CAUYYU010000055.1:0-9596 GCA_963577415.1 Chloroflexota bacterium | reverse complement strand
ATCTCCACGAACATCCGCTCGGCCATATCGTCCAGCAGAGGGCGTTCGGAGCCGTCGGTGGGGATGATGTGATCGACCGTGGCGAACGTGCGGCCGGGATAGCGGACGCTCAGGCCACGCTCGCGCAGCATTCGAAACGCCTGCGGGCTGGTGACCTCATGCACCAGGTGCAGTCCGATAAAGAGCTGCGTCTGGCCGGACGCGAGTTCACGGACCGCGTGGGCGGCCCAGATTTTGTCCAGCAGCGTTTGTCTCATCTCGTTACCTTTCGAGCCGTGTTGAACCAAAGGATCGCATAATCGGCGTCGCGATGGCGACTAGACGCTCGCGGTCTCGGCCTCGGCCGGCTCCCCGCTGCCAAGCGCGTCCAACAGCCGGTTCAATGCGTTCATGTAGGCGTGGGCGCTGGCCACGATGATGTCGGTGTCGGAGCCGTGCCCGGTGAAGGCTCGGCCCCGGGACTCGATCTTGATCGTCACCCCGCCGAGTGCGTCGATGCCCTCCGTCACCGAATAGACGGTGAATTCGGTCAGCACGTTGGGAACGTCCACGATCCGGTTGATCGCCCGATAGACCGCATGCACCGGCCCGTCGCCCAGAGCGGCGTCCTCCAGCACCTTGCCGTCGTCGGTCTTAAGGCGGACCGTGGCCGTTGGGATGCCGCCGGTGCCGCAGGTCACCTGCACCAGCTCCAGCTCGTAGGTCTGATGAAATGCCCGGTGCGCGCGGTCTTCCAGAATAGCCTCGAGATCGCGGTCGGTAATTTCCTTCTTCCGGTCGGCGATTCGCTTAAAGGATTGGAATATCTCCTCGAACACAGCGTCGTCCTCGATCTCGGCGCCCATCTCCTTGAGATGGTTACGGACCGCGTGGCGGCCGGATGTTTTGCCGAGCACGATCTTGCTGCCGCCCTGGCCCACATCTTCGGGTCGCATGATCTCGTAGGTCGTGCGCTCCTTCAGCATGCCGTCCTGGTGCAGTCCCGACGAATGGGCGAACGCGTTGCCACCCACGATCGCCTTGTTCGGCGGCACCAACATGCCCATATGCGCGCTGACCATCCGGCTGGTGCGCAATAACTCGGGGGCGTTAATGGTCGTATCGGCATGGTAGAAATCCCGGCGCGTGCGCAGCGCCATGACGATCTCCTCCAGCGAGGCGTTGCCGGCGCGCTCGCCGACCCCGTTAATGGTGCACTCGACCTGCGAGACCCCACGCGTCACACCCGTTAACGAGTTGGCCGCGGCGTGGCCCAGGTCATCGTGACAGTGGACCGAGACGATGACATCCTCGATGCCGGGGACGTTCTCCATGCAATACGTGACCAGGTCGCCGAATTCGTCGGGCATCGAGTAGCCGACGGTGTCCGGGATGTTGACGATAGTCGCCCCGGCTTTGATCGCCGTGGTCAACACCTCCACCACGAAGTCACGGTCGCTGCGGGTGGCGTCCATGGTCGAGAACTCGACGTGCGGCGCCAGGTTGCGCGCGAATTTGACTGTGTGTTCGGTGAGCTCGACCAGTTCCGCGCGAGTGATGTGGAGCTGCTGCGCCAGGTGAATGTCCGAGGTGGAGATCACCGTGTGCAAGAGCGGTCGCTCGGCGTCTTTCAGCGCTTCCCAGGTCCGGGAAAGCTGCTCTTCCTTAAATCCCGAGAGCGCCGCGATTTCCACGTCGCGAAACTCCCGCGACATGTACTGCACGGCTTCGAAATCACCCGGGGAGGTGGAGGGAAAACCGGCCTCGATCACGGTCACGCCAAGTTTTTGCAGCTGGCGGCCGATCTCGATCTTTTCTTCCAGCGTCAACGCGCCGCCGGCAGCCTGCTCGCCGTCGCGCAACGTGGTGTCGAATATGCGTATGGTTCTCAATTGTCGGTCCTTCGGATTGATCGGTGGCTGCCGGTAAAAGATTGGCAGCGCGGAGAATTACCCCTAGATACCCCTTCTGCGCCGCGATCGGGCGAAGGGGCGGGCAAGCGCGAGGCGCTGTGCTGAGGTGAGATCAATCGAAGTGTTCATCAGGACCGGTTCGCTACTCCCGACGGCCTTTGAGATGCGGCATCATATCACGCAGTTTTTGGCCGACAATCTCGATTTTGTGCGTTTTGTCCTTGTTGCGCAGGGCGTTGTAGGCGGGTCTACCGGCCTGGTTTTCCAGAATCCAGTTGCGGGCGAAAGTGCCGTCCTGGATTTCCGCCAGAATCTCCTTCATCGCCCGGCGCGACTCCTCACCTATCACTCTCGGACCCGAGACTAGGTCTCCGTACTCGGCGGTGTCGCTGATGGAATAGCGCATGTAATCGATCCCGCCCTGGTACATCAGGTCGACGATGAGCTTGAGTTCATGCAGGCATTCGAAATAAGCCAGTTCCGGCTGGTAGCCGGCCTCGACCAGGATTTCGAATCCGGCCTTGACCAGGGCGGTCGTGCCTCCGCAGAGGACGGCCTGCTCGCCGAAGAGATCGGTCTCGGTTTCTTCCTGGAACGTGGTTTCCAGGATGCCGGCCTTCGTGGCGCCGAGCCCGTGGGCGTAGGCCAGCGCCAGCTCCCGGGCTCGGCCGGTGGCGTCCTGGTGAATCGCGAACAGAGCCGGCACGCCGACCCCTTCCTCGAACTGGTCGCGGACGATGTGGCCGGGTCCCTTGGGCGCGACCATGGCGACGTCCACGTCGTCCGGCGGCACGATCTGGCCGTAGTGGATGTTGAATCCGTGGGCAAAGAGGATCATGTTGCCGGCCTGCAGGTTCGGGGCGATGTCCTTTTCGTAGGCTTCGGGAGCGTTCTGATCCGGGACGACCACCATCGAGAGGTCGGCGCTGCCCACCGCCTCGGCGGTGGGCAATACCAGCAGGTCGGAGCTCTCGGCGCGCGCCCAGGAGCTGCTTCCCTCGCGTAGGCCGACCACGACATCAACGCCGCTGTCCTTCAGGTTCAGGGCGTGCGCGTGCCCCTGGCTGCCGTAGCCGATGACGGCCACTTTCTTGCCTTCCAGCTCGCGAGAGTCCGCATCCGCGTCGTAATAAACCTTAACCATCCGGGCCCCGTCCTCGTGCGGTGCCGCCGATTCTAGCGGCTACGTCTTGCCGTTTCCTCCCCGGGTCATCGAGACCACCCCGGTGCGCGTAAGTTCCAGTACGCCGAAATCGCCAGCGACTTCCAGGAAGCGGTCGATAGTGTAAGGCGAAGCGGTGATTTCGACCATCACCGAATCCCGGGCCACATCGACGATCTCGGCGTCGAAGGCGCGGGAGATACCCGCCACCTCAGCGCGCTTGGCGCTGCGGGCGGAGACCCGGACCAGGGCGACTTCTTTATCGACCCGAGGCACTTCCGTCAGGTCCAGGACCTTGAGGACCTCGACCAGCTTGTAGAGCTGCTTTTCGCACTGCTTTATGTGCGGTCCGCGACCTTCCACCACAATCGTCATCCGGGAGATACCCGGAACCTCCGAGTGGCCGACGTTCAGGCTGGCGATGTTGTAACCGCGGCGGCGGAACAGCATGGCGGCCTTGGTCAATACGCCGGGATGATCTTGAACCAGAGCGACCAGAGTGCTGTATTCGGGAGCGGCCATGGCTATCCCTCCACCGTTTCGGCCAGGCTGGCGCCCGGTTCGACCATCGGGAACACGTCCTCGTCCGGTGAGACCACGAAGTCGATCAGCACCGGGCCGTCGTGGTTCATGGCGTCGGCGATGGCTTTATTGGCGCTCTCTTCAGAATCGGCGCTGATGCCGCGCACGCCGAACGCCTCCGCTACCACCGCGAAGTCGGGATTGTGCATTTTCGCACCCATCAGGTGGCCGTCATAAAAACGATTTTGCCACTGGCGGATCATGCCCAGATGGCCGTTGTTGATGACGGCGATCTTCACCGGCAGGTTGTACTCGGCCAGCATAGCCAGCTCCTGGATATTGATCTGCAGGCCGCCGTCGCCCGTTACCGACCACACCGTGTCATCCGGTTTGGCGATCTGCACGCCGATGGCCGCCGGGAGGGAATAGCCCATCCCGCCTAGCCCGCCGGCCGAGAAGAAACTGAGGGGCTTGTCGTAAAAGAAATGCTGGGAAGCCCACATCTGGTTCTGGCCCACGTCGGCAACGACCTTCGCGTCGCCACTGGTGGCATCGTAGATCGACCGGATCACCCTCTGCGGCAGCAGGATTTTCGATTCCCGGATCTCATGCGAGGGATGGTCCGACTTGAGCGCCCGCAGCTGCTCCAGCCACGGCCCGTGCTCCGCCGCCTCGACCATCGGGTTCAGCACCTCCAGCGTGGCCTTCACGTCACCCACTATTGGCACCGCCGTTGGCACCACCTTCTCAATCTCAGCCGGATCGATGTCGATGTGGACAATGCTGGCGTTCGGGGCGAAGTCCTTGATCCGCCCGGTGACGCGGTCGTCGAAGCGCATCCCCAGGGCGATTATCAGGTCGCAGTTGTGCACCGCCAGATTGGCGTAGTACATGCCGTGCATGCCCAGCATCCCGAAGGAAAGTTCGTGCGTCTCAGGGAAATTGCCCACCCCGTGCAGGGTCGTGATGACCGGAATTTTCGCCTTCTCGGCCAGCTCTCTGAGTTCCTCGAACGCTTCCGAGATGGCGATGCCGTGACCGGCCAGGATGACCGGTTTCTCGGATTTGTTAATCGCCTCCGCCGCCCGGCGGATCATGCCCTTGTGCCCGGTTCCCGCCGGGCGGTAGCCGGGAATCTTGACATCGGTGGGCGTCTCGATGTCCGTCGTGGCGAGCAGCACGTCCTTCGGCACGTCTATATGCACCGGGCCCGGACGGCCGCTGCGGGCCAAGTAAAAGGCCTCGGCGACGATCTGGGGCAGCTCGTTCACATCCTTGACCAGGTAGTTCTGCTTGGTCACCGGGATCGAAACCCCGGTGATGTCGGTCTCCTGGAAGGCGTCCGAGCCGATGGAATCGGTCGCCACCTGGCCGGTGATGAAGACCACCGGGACGGAGTCCATCATCGCGCTGGCCATGCTGGTGACTAGGTTCGTGGCGCCGGGGCCTGAGGTGGCCGTGCAGACGCCGACCCGGTTCATTGCCCGGGCGTAGCCGTCGGCGGCATAGCCGGCGCCCTGCTCATGACGCATGGAATAGTGCTTGATCTGCGGGTTTTGATACAGGGCGTCGTAGAAGGGCAGGCTCGCCCCGCCGGGCATGCCGAAGATGGCTCCGGTGCCTTCGGAAAGCATCGCGTCGCAGATGATCTGCCCGCCGCTGCGCTGTTTCTTGTCACTCATGATCTTGTATTTCGCTGTTCAGAGATGGTCCGGCCGGTCGGCCGGTGGGGAGAATCCGGGGCTAATCGGAGACGCGGGTCGCGTCTCCGCCGGGTACCGCGACTAGCGGCCATCCCGGTTCGCGGGAACCCGCGGCGGCAACCGGCTGGCAAGACCGATTTCCCGTCCTCGAGTTCAGCCTGCTCTCGTTCAAGAATCCTTCTCTTTTCGCCGTCTAAAACACAAAAAACCGCCCTCACGGGGACGGCCTCGGCCGCGGTACCACCCCGTTTGGCGGTTATAAATCGCCCACTTCATTGCCCGATCACGGCGGGCGGCCGGCTCTCCCTAGCACCACCCCTGGGGGCTTCGAGAGAACGGCTCAAGGGCGACTTCGGCAGTTCCGTTCGTCGGGCTCGCACGGTCCCCGACTCGCTCCTGAACGGGAGGGCTGCTTACTGCTCCCCGTCAAAGCCTTTATCGACTTTCCACAACCTTCGGTCGCCGCAGAGCAATACTGAACCCCGGAAACACAAGGCGTGGCGGCAATTCTGCGGGGGGGAGAGATGGTTGTCAACGAGATTGCGACCATGGGGGAAGGTTCAGCTCTTGAGCAGGCCTGCGTCGGTGGCGATCCGCCTCGAGGATTGACGATACCGCGCCTTTGATTATGCCCAGCGGCGTGCGGAGATTGTGGGAGACGTTGTTCAGTAACTCCTGACGAGATTCGTCCAGGCGTCGCAGCGACTCGACTTCCGAGGCCCGATCCACGAGCTCGCGCAAATTGCCCGCCATGTCGTGCAACGCCATGCCCAATACGTCCCGGTCGGAGCGCGGCGTGACCCTCGCATCGAGGTGACCGGCGGCGACTTCTTGCGCGTAATCTGCCAATTCCTGCAGATAAGCGGTCATCCCCCGAATCGCCTGACCCAGATCGGCGAACTCGTCCCCGGTTCTTATGCGTGGAATTTAATCCAGGTCTCCGACTTCCACGGCGCAGGCCACTCGGGCGATTTCACCTGTATTTCGGGTTATATCTCGGTTCGCGACGTATACGAATCCGGACCCGGCGACGACGCCCGTGACCGCCATCACAAGAGCCAGAATCAGCCAGACTGAGCCGACTCCGGGATCGTGCTGAGTGTGGAGATAGCTGACAAACGCGGTGATGCCAGCCATCGCCATGACCAGGCCCGTCATCGCCCCGTACGAGATCAGGAGTTTCGCTTTTACACTCATTTTTGGTTCGCGGTCCTTTCGCCGGGTCCGCCCCGACGCCTACCGGAGCGTCTCGCCGGGTTCCAGGACGTGCACTTCCAGGTCGGGGATGTCCGCCGCCGCCTCCGTGAGCGCGTGCGCGTCCGGCGCCAGCAGGGGAAACGTGCCGAAATGGCAGGGGATGACGTGCTTGAGCCCCAGGAGCCGGCATGCCCGGACGGCATGAGCACCGTTCATGGTGAAGTGACCGCCAATCGGGAGGATGCCCAACTCGGGCTCATAAAGTTCGCCGATCATCGCCATGTCCATGAAAAGGCTGGTATCTCCGGCCACGTAAATCTTGAATCCGTTTTCGAGTTCCAGTACGTAACCGATCGCCAGCCCTCCGTACACGATGCCCTCCTCCCCCGGCAACGACGAAGAGTGGCGCGCTTCCACCATCGACGCGCGCACCCCGGCCACTTCAACCGTCCCCCCGAGGTTGAAGCCGACGATCTCTTTGACGCCCCGACTTTCCAGCCAGCCCGCCAGATCAAACATGCAGACCACCGGCGCCGCGTTGGTGACCGCGACCGCCGGCGCGTCCGCCACGTGGTCAAAGTGGCCATGAGTCAAAAAGATCGCATCTATTCCGGACGGCCGTCGGAGACCCTCCGGGCAGCGGGGGTTTTTCTCAAGGAACGGATCGATCAGCAGAGACTTGCCCCCGGGCGTATCAATCTGGAAAGTGGAATGCCCGAGCCACGTAATGCCGGTGTCCTTACCCAGGCCCATAACTTCGCTCCGCTCAGGAAAATCCTCATTCCACCTGCGTATTCTGACACCATGTCTGGTGCTGATGGATGTAGCGGGATTAATGTGACGTTTGGAGCCTCGCCACGGTCCGTCGTGATGGTCCGGGCGCGGGGCATCAATGGAGGAACCGGACCGCCCGGCGGCCGTCCGAAGGCAGCGTGACCGTTTGAGTTTTTGGGTCGAAACACCTTCAAGACTATTCCTGCTGAGAGGAATGCAGGGTCATCGCGTCCAGTTCCTGGTGGCCATGGCCCTACTGGCGTTCGGGACCGCGCAGGTGTCGAGGGTGGGGATGGTCGGATATCTCATGCTTGTGGTGCTGGTTGCGTGGCTGTGTTGGGTGCTCTGGCAGGAGAGTGTGAAGGTAACCGTCGAGCGTGATTTTCGGTGCGTTACGGTTCAACGTCGTCGCTTTCTCGGCCTGATGACTTACTTCAGCAAGGACTACTCGTTCGCCGAAATTGAGGCCGTTCCGGTCGTAAGCCGCCATCGCTACCGGCAATTCGGCGGAGAGACCATGTGGACGGTTCACCTGGTTGTCGAAGGGGCGGCGCCGCTGGCCATCGGGACCGTGGTGGATGATGCCCC
The DNA here is from genome assembly GCA_963577415.1 of Chloroflexota bacterium. Taxonomy (GTDB): domain Bacteria; phylum Chloroflexota; class UBA11872; order UBA11872; family VXNJ01; genus JASLPR01. The sequence continues at coordinate 1,758 of CAUYYU010000055.1, read as the reverse complement.
GAAGATTGAGAAGTTGCTATGGCTGGTGCGGAGTTTCATGGGTCCGCGAATCGCCGATGGATCCCAGCGTGCGGCGGTCCTTCTCGCCGAACGTCCCCAGTCGTTAAGGGAGCAATTGGCCGATTCCGACGGAGTCGTGCGGGCCGGTCAAATCGGGTGCCTGGTGATGATCGCCGCGTCCCTGCTGGTCACCCCGGGAATGGCGTGGTTTTACGTGTTCGTCCTGCTGTTCGGCACCGGGATCGACTGGCTGGTGCGCCGAAGCGATCGGTAGATCGGGTCGCGACCCATCGGCGGCGCGTTCCTACAAGTCGACGTAGTAGGGGCTTGTCCAGGCCAATTCGCAGTCCTTCTGCATGACCCGCAGAAAATAGGCCCCCGGCCTGACTTCGGCCGCGGGGACCGTGAAGTCAAAGTCCACCGCGGTGTCGTCCTCGGCCGGATCAACCCAACTGATGCTCACCCCCCGGTCTTCACCGCCGGCGTCATAACGCCAGCCGTCCGCGCCGATCTCATTCACATCGGTTTGGAACATGGCCGGTTCGCTCCGAAATTCCAGCAACACCCCGTCCGTGTCATCGAGTTCGATTTCAACGCCGTCGTGATCTCCCTCGGTGCGGGATAGCCAGTGAACTTCGTGTTTGCTCGTTTCCCGAAGACCTTCGCCCAGGTGGTCGAAGCCGACTGGCTCGCTGCCGGTGATCGCCGATCCCTCGACGCGCAGCGAGCCGCTCCATACGGTCGAACGGCGCCTTCCACGCCCCTCGGCGCCCGACCAGGTGATTCTCAAACGACGTGCCGCCGGGGTCCCGCGGCGGGGATGAAGCGACTGCAACACCTCCCACGAGCGCAGCAGCTCCACCGACTGAATTGGGGCCGTGCCCCGGATTCCGCCGGTGAAACGGAGCTCGCCGTCCGAGGTCAGATCGCTTCCCATGGGCTGGCCGGCGCTTTCCACCCAGACGCGGATACGGGCCCCGGTGGTGCCGTAGCAGCGGCGCGCTCGCAGCGCCTCGAAGATGGCGTCCCGGCTCAGGTCCGTGGCATAAATCGCCGCCAAGCCACCGCGAACTCCCAGCGCGTCTTCACCCATCTTCACGCTCGGCCGGCACGCCCCGGGGCGACCGGTGTGGACGTCGCTTCCGCAGATGAAGCCCACCCGATATCCGCGCTCCACCGCCTCCCGTCCCAACCATTCGAACGTGCCGTGCGAGGAGTGGATCTCGATAACCGGCTCAAGCTCGGGGTCGTGATATTTCAGGTTTGCGTGCCGGCCCCCCACATGCGGAACCAGCAGCACATCGTCGCGGCCCTTCAGCGCGGCAAACAGTTCCGTCACCGGGCAGACATCAGTGTCGGCATCGCTCAAATCGTCCAGCAGGGCGTGGCTGGACCGGCGAATTTCACTGGTGTCGCCCAGGAAGTGAACGTTGCGGTCTCCGCCGACCGGGGTGATGCCCGACCATTCGTAACCGAGAAACGTGACGAAGCGCCCCGGATCGTGGAACTCCTTCATCAGGCCCTGCAATTCGGCCCAGAACTCGTTGGTGATCTGGAAATCGTTCGCCTGGTGGCCGACAAAATCCACCGCCGCGTCGTTCCGGGCGTACAGGATGTAATCGCGGGCCGAGATCGTGCCCACCGACTCCCGGCTCTGCCCGTGGAAATCTCCCCAGTAAAGATCCCATCGCTCCGGCTCGTCCGTACAGCGAACCGGATTGGAATTGCTGACCGCGGTCGGCGCCTTGCACGTGGCCG
>CAUYYU010000054.1:0-9687 GCA_963577415.1 Chloroflexota bacterium | reverse complement strand
GAGGGGCAGGCGGGGGGCGCGGACGGTCTCATCGCCGCGCCCGATCAGCGACTGCGCCAGCTTGATGTTCTGCACCAATTTCACGTGCACGTCGAGATGCAACAGCGGAGTGAACCAGCGATAGAGCTTTCTCGCTTCCTTCCCTTTCCCTGCCCGGATCAGTCGCCACAGGGCGATGGTCTCTTCCGGGAAGGCGTTCACCAGCCCGGCCACCCAGCCGGTCACGCCCAGAGCGGCAGCTTCCAGGATGAGATCGTCAACTCCGCAAAAGAGCAGATAGCGATCGCCGCAGAGGTTGATGATGTCGGTCACGCGGCGGGGATCGTCGGAAGACTCCTTGAGGGCGACCAAGTTCGGCTCGTCGGCCAGCTCGGCGAACATCTCGGGGGTGATGTCGACCCCGTAGGCAGGCGGGTTGTTGTAGCACATGACGGGCAGGCCGCCGGCGCTGGCCACGGCGCGAAAATGGGCCATCGTCTCCCGGGCGTCGGATTTGTAGACCATCCCCGGCAGGAGCATGATTCCGTCCACGCCGACCGCCCGGGCCGCGTTGGTCAGCGCCACGGCGGCGGCAGTGGTGTACTCGGCCACCCCGGTCAACACGGGAACGCGGCCGTTGACGGCTGCCACGGTCGCCCTCAGCACATCCAGTTTTTCGGCGGTCTCCAACGAGCAGTTCTCACCGACGGTCCCCAGCATGACGAGCCCGTCCGCGCCGGCATCGACAAGACCCAGCGCGTGCCGCATAGTGGCGTCCACGTCCAGAGTCTGGTCCGCCCTGAACAGGGTGGTCGTCGCCGGGTAGACTCCCGTCCAATTCACTTGCATCACCGTGTCTCGCTCTCTCGATTTCTGGGCACCCGCGAAACAGCGCCCGTCCAGATTATCCGCTTTTTCATTCTGATTTGCGCGTTCGTCCGGTGGCTGTGCCGGAATGCGCGTGGATAAGCCGGATTTCCATTACTCGATCACGATGACCGGCTCGCCTAGAACGTCCATCCGGGGCTGAACGCCAAGTCCGGGGGCGGCGGAGGCGGCCATGTGGCCATCGACGCGGCTGGGGGCGCCGTCGGCAATGCTAACGGTGACATAGCTGTTGAAATCGGTGGCGGTGAAGCGAAATTTCTCCGGGGTGCTGTGAGCCAGGTGGGCGATGGCGGCGGTGACGATGTCGCCGCCCCAAGCATCTTCTATGGTGACGGCCAATCCCATGGAGACGCACAGATCGCGTGCCTGCCGGGCGCGGGTGAGCCCGCCGAACTTGCCGATCTTGATATTGACCACGTCCATCGCCCGGTCGGAGTGCGCCCGGAGGAGCATGCCGATGCCGTCCACGGATTCGTCGAGGATGAAGGGAAGGTCGGTGCGGCGGCGGACGGAGAGACATTCCTCGTAGGAGAGGCAGGGCTGCTCGATGTAGAGGTCGAGGTCGCGGACAGCCCTAACGACGCGGATGGCCTGGTGTGGCAGCCAGCCGGTGTTGGCGTCGGCGATAAGAACATCGCCCGCCTGGAGATTTTCGGCGACAGCCCGAATCCGCTGAATGTCGGTGTCCGGGTCCGAACCGACCTTCAGCTGAAAGCGGCGATAGCCTTCGGCGCGGTAACCGGCGACCCGGGTTGCCATGGCGTCGGGCTCATCTCGAGATATGGCCCGGTAGAGAGCGATGCTCTCGCCGTAGCGTCCGCCCAGCAGGGTCGCTACGGGCTGGCCGGCGGCGATGCCCAGGACGTCCCAACAGGCCATGTCGATGGCCGACTTTACGTAAGGGTGGCCCTTAAGGAGGACGTCCATGCGACGGTTGAGTTTTTCCAGCTGAGTAGGATCCTCGCCGAGCAGTTCGGGCGCGATCTCGGCAATGCCGGCTCGCGCCCCGGCGGCGTACGAAGGCAGGTAGACGGGTCCGAGCGGGCAGATTTCTCCCACGCCGGTTACGCCTTCGTCGGTCTCGATGCACACGACGGTGCTGTCGAAAACGGAAACGGATTTCCCGCCCGACCACTCATAAGCACCTTCATGGAGGGGCAGGTCCACCTGGTAGGCGGAAATGCGGCGAATCTTCATCCGTGCCTCCATAGCGGGTTGGGCGCTGGCAATTGATGGATTTGTGCGCCGGGGCTAATGTCAACCGGCGGGCGCACGGCAATCTCAGCAGGCCGGCGCAAGATCGTCAACAGGGAACGCATGGGCGCATGTTTTACCGGTGGCCCGAGTCGCGGCTGCCGGAAATGCACGAGGCCCGGTCGGTTTCCCGACCGGGCCTCGAAATCTCTAAAAGAGATGGTGAGCTAGTTGCTAGCCCGTTCTATCTAATAGCGGCCACCACCACCACCACCGTATCCGCCGCCACCGCCGGATCGCGGTCGGGATTCCGATCGCGGGCGGGCTTCGTTAACAGTAATTGCGCGGCCATCCAGCTCGGTCCCGTTAAGGGATTCGACGGCGGCGCGCGCCTGGTCCGCGTCAGCGATCTCAACAAAACCAAAACCACGGGATCGACCCGTGTCACGGTCCTTGATGACGGTCGCCCGGGTGACCTCTCCGAATCCTGCAAAGGCCTCGTTCAGCCTTGCGTCAGTGGTGTCATACGAGAGGTTACCTACGTATATGTCCATATCTCTGCAAACTCATTCCTTGCGGCGACTACAGGCCGCTTGTCAAGTTGTCACACCCTTGTTTGGGGGATCGGACAACCAATATCCAACTATCTCGTCTAATGCGTGCTGATGCGGTGAAAAATGGAAGAGGGGTGGTCTGCCTCCGAAAGCGACCCGTCTCTGCAGGGCCGCCCGGAGGGACTCCGCGTATTCGCATGAAGCACCCGCTCCATGACGCAGTTCGACAAAACAGTCTAGCACCCCACGGGAGTAGTCAAGTTAAATAACGCCGGGCGAGGCAAGCGCAGGCCGGTGTTCCCGGGGGAACCTGGAAAGGCAGGCGGCCGTCCGGGTCACGCCGAGCACTAGAATGCCCCGAACGCGAGACATTCCGGCGGGAGGGGCCGATGAAGCTGACCGAGCAGGTCCATCTGGTGGGAGGCAGCACCCGTGGGATGGGCATCAGTCACGATGCCGACTGCCACATCTATCTGGTGACCGACGGGAGTGAGGCGGCGATCATCGACGCTGGGGCCGGGTCGGAGCCCGAACTCATCCTGGCCAATATCGAAGCGGATGGGATACCCAAAGATCCAATCAAATACCTGATACTCACTCACTGTCACGGCGACCACGCCGGCGGAGCGGCCGGCCTCAAACAGGCGCTGGACCTGGAAGTGATAACGCCGACCGGCACGAAACCATGGCTGGAGACCCCCGACGAGGACGCAATGAACATCACCAGGGCCAGGGAGGCCGGACGTTATCCGCCGGACTACTGCTTCACGCCGGTTGAAGTCGCCCGGGAAGTGGCCGACGGCGATGTGATCCAGATCGGATCGCTGCGACTTGAGGTGTTTTCAACCCCTGGACACGCTCCCATCCACAACGCCTATCTTCTCCAGGAATCCGATCGCACGTCGCTATTCAGCGGCGATCTGGTTTTTTCCGGCGGGGCGGTGTCAATCATCTGGTCGCCCGACACGTCCGTGTTCGACATGGGAGAAAGTATCGGCCGATTTCGCGAGATGGACATTGACGCGTTGTACCCAGGGCATGACGACATCTCGCTCAGCGGCGGGCAGCGACATATCGACGCCGCGCTGGCTCGATTCGACAACCTGGTCGTGCCCCACAGCATGCTGCTCGACTAGCGCCCCGGGAGATTTTGCCAAACCAAGGAGCTGACCAGATGGGACGGATTCGGACCGGGATTATCAGCTGCGGCAAGATCGCCCAGCTGCAGCATCTGCCGCACCTGAAGGAGCTATCGGACACCTTTGAAATCTCGGCGATATGCGACCTTTCCGAGGAACTGCGCGGGACCATCGGAGATGAGTACGAGGTGCCGGGTGATCGTCGGTATGTGGATTACAAAGAAATGCTCGCCAGTGGCCTGGACGCGGTGGTCATCTGCAATCGAGGGACCCACGCGCCCCAGGTAATCGCGGCCGCGGGCAACTGGGTGGACGTACTGGTGGAGACGCCGCTGCGCATCAACACGCGAGAAGCAGCGGAGATCGCCGCGGCGGTTGCCGGCTCCGGCATCACGGCGATGATGGCGTACCCATAACGGTATGAGCCATCGCTGGTGTACGCCAGTCCGATCGTGGCCGCCATGCGGGATGTGCGCTTCGTGCAGGCGAACCATTTCCACGTGGACAACACATTTCATTTCGATCGCTTCGGACTGCAAACCGCCACCGACACCGCGCCCGAGACGCGGGTGATCATCAATCCCGACGTGGAGCGTCTGATAGCGGAGGAGCTGGGACTCGACCCGTTGCCGGATCACGTCCTGAAGGGGTACCACCAGACGCTCGCCAGTCTCGGTCACGACATCTCCATTCTGACTGGCCTCTTCGGATGGCCGCGGGAGGTGCTGAGCACGGAGATTTGGCTGGACGGGCGGGGCGTGACCACGCTGCTCGACTACGGCGGCAACCTCCGGGCGGCGCTGTCGTGGGTGGACGTGCCTGCGTTGGACAGTTTCAATGAGACGGTTGACATCTACACGAACCACGAACGGGTGTCGCTGGACTTCCCGAGCGGGTTCACCAATGGCCTGCCATCCCATCTGACCGTGGAAACGACGGATGACGAGGGGAATGTATGGAAGCGGGAGTCCTCATGGACAGACAATCCATTCCTGGCCGAGATGGTCCACTTCGGAGAATCCCTGACCGATGGCGCCGAACCGGACACGCCGGTGCTGGAAGCGGTGCGCAATATCAGGTTGGTCGCGGCGATCGTGAAGAAATACTCAGGCGACAGGTGGGACGAGTGAGTATCGAGGTATTCGACTATCGCAGCGACGGTCCACGAGGACTGAATTTCTTCGTAACGCCGGGGTGCCGGGCGCGATTCCTGACCATCCGACCAAAGGAGGCAGCGCCATTTCACCACCACCAGCTGGGCCAGGAAGTCTTCGTGGTGATGGAGGGCCGGGGGCTGTTCGTGATCGGTGACGACGAGGCGGTTCTGGGAACTGGCGAAGCATGCGTGGCGCGGTCCGGCGAGAGGCACTTCGTGGGGCCGGCCGACGAGAACCCGGTGACCCTCTTCCTGTGCGTCACGCCGCACATCCAGCCGACGCACGTCTTGTTCGACGAGTCCGGCAAGCAGCTTGCGGACGACTACCGGTCGTTGTTCATGCCGAAATCGGAGCCTTCCGCGATGCTGAGGCCGGAGTCCGATGAAGAACTCGCAGGGCTGCAGATTCAGGCGTTGGAGGACCTGGCCACGCTAACCGAGGCAGCCGCCCGGGCGGCCCGGGTGAAGGTGATCGAGATGGGCCGGATGCTGGCTGATGGAGACGGGGCGGCCGCCGCCGAAGCTCGCGACTCGATGTGGGTGAGCCTGGCTCCAGTGTTTGAATCGGCGATGGCGGCCGCGGATATCTGGAACAGCCTGACGGCGCGGACGGTGGGCGCTCCGTTAGCTGAGTCCTGAGCTACCCAATTCAACCCTGATAGGACGCCAGCCGTCGGGTAGCCCGATGCTGTTCGGTGGAGGATCAGCCGAATGTGGAGGCCAATTTCGGACGGGTGGGATTGGGTAAGATAGCCGCGCTATGAAATCCGAGAGTTCCCCACAAATCTCAGCTGCGGAATTGGGCGAGCGGCTGCGGCGCGGGCTGTTGTTCGACGGGGCGATGGGGACGATGCTGGGGGCGATTGAAGGAAAAGACTGGGACGCTCCCGAGGAGTTGAACATCTACGACCCGGAGCGGATCGAGGCCATTCACCGGGCGTACGCGGAGGCGGGCGCCGAGGTGATTACCACCAACACATTCGGGGGCAATCGCATTCGCCTGGAACGGGCCGGGTACGCTAACCGGGTGGAAGAGTTCAACGTGGCCGGGGCGCGGCTGGCGCGGGCGGGGGCGGACGCCGGGGAAAATGTGCTGGTGGCCGGCGATATCGGTCCGATCGGCGAATTCATGGAGCCGCTGGGAGAACGTACGCGGGAGGAATTCGTGGCGGCGTTCGCGGAGCAGGCGGAGGCGCTAGCATTGGGTGGGTCCGATCTGCTGCTGGCGGAGACCATGAGCGACCTGGGAGAGGCCGAGACGGCGATTGAAGGGGCGCGATCGACGGGCCTGGCGGTGGTGGTGACGATGAGTTTTGACACCAACGGACACACGATGATGGGAGTGTCACCCGCGGAAGCCGCGGTGCGGCTGACGGAGCTGGGCGCGGTGGCGGTGGGAGCGAACTGCGGCACCGGCCCGGACGAGATCGGCCCGGTGGTGGAAGAGATGCGTAGAGCGGCGCCGGAGGCGGTGATTCTGGTGCAGTCCAACGCCGGGATGCCGCAGGTCGATATCGATCGCATCTACTACGACTGCTCGCCGGAGGATATGGCAGGCCACGTGGAAACGTGGCTGAAATCGGGAATCCAGGCGGTGGGTTCGTGTTGTGGCAGCACTCCCGACCACATCCGGGCGCTCCGGGTGGTGATGGACCGGCACCGGGCGGGCGGGAACTGATCACCCCGGCCGAGGGCTGCGATTGATGATCGCGTCTAGCCCATTCAGCAGGCGAGGCGCCAGTGCAAATTGACTTCGACCCGGACCGCTGGGAAAAGCTAGCCAATGACGCCGAGGCGTGGTGGGCCGGGGATCTGGAACGACCGCTGATGCAGGTGCGCCTGCAGGGCGCGGACCCGGGCCGCCCGGAGCCCGATATCCCGAAGCGACGCTTCACCTGTCACTACGACGCCTCGATCTCGGCGGAGCAGATCGTGGATCGCTGGGACTACGACCTCAGCGCGACGAAATTCCTTGGCGACGCGTTTCCGAACGTCACCCCGAACTTCGGGGCCGGCGCGGTGGCAGCGTTCCTGGGGGCCGGCATCCACAACACCGAGGACACGACCTGGTTCGTGGCGAAGGAAGAGCTTGCCATCGGCGACATCACCTTCGATTTCGATGCCGACGAGGAGTGGTTCGAGCGGGCGAAGGACGTGTGCCGGACGGCAATCGATCGCTGGCAGGGATCGGTGCAGGTGGACATGGTGGACCTGGGCGGGACGCTGGACGTGCTGACGACGTTTCGGCCGTCGGAGAGCTTGATGTTCGACCTGTTCGACGATCCGGACGTGGTAGAGCGCCTGAACTGGCGGATTCACGAGCTGTGGATGCGGTATTTCGAAGAGTTCAACGCGATCTTGCAGCCGGCCAACCCGGCGTACACGGCATGGGCGCCGATACTTTCAAAAGAGTCCTTTTACATCTTGCAGAGCGGCTTTTCATTCTCGCTGAGCCCGGACATGTTCGAGCGATTCGTAAAGCCGCAACTAGTGGCGGCGTGCCGGGCGCTGCCGAACACCTTTTACCACATGGACGGGCCGGGACAGCTAAATCACCTAGAATCCTTGCTGGGAATCGAGGGGCTGAACGGCCTGCGCTGGGACCCAGGCGAAGGGAACGCGGACGAGGACGTCTGGCTGGAGGTGTACGAGAGAATCCGCGCGGCGGGAAAGCTGGTCCAGGTCGGGATGAGCGATGGCTCGCAGACGGAGAACTTCGAGCGGATAGTGGACCGGCTCGGAAGCGGGAAGGGGTTGGTGTGGATCCACGAGGGGGGCATGAGCGAGGAAGAGGAACTGGGCCGGTTTCTAGAGAAGTTCGGGGCGGCCTAGACGGAATCGCGGGGAAGGCGGGCGCGGGTCGCCGCGGCCTAGCCGGCGGCGAGGTCCTTTACCGTATCCACGATGGCCCGCAGATTCTCGTCGGGTGCCTGCATGGGGACCGCGCATTCGGGTGAGATGACGTCGATGCCGGCGGCGTAGACCCGTTCCACTTCACTGCGCACGTCGGCGATGGTGCCGTTCATCAGGGAGCTGACGTTGGCGAGGTTGCCGATAAGGGGAAAATCCCCGGCGGCCTTGCGAGCGGCGACGGGCTCGTTCTCGTTCGCGAAATGAAAGGCGGCGAAGCCCGCCTGAGTGACGTGCTCGAAGCGGTCGAGGGTGTTTCCGCAGCAATGGAAGACCACCGGCCCGTTCATCAATGGGGTGATCTCCTGATGAACCGGGAGGAGGAAGTCGCGGTAGCTGTCGGCGCGGACCAGGTCGCCGGTGGCGTGGTCGGCCAGGGTGACGATGTCGGCCCCGGCCTCGAACTGAGCGTTGGCGAACATCACCGACACCTCTTTGAGCCCGGCGAGACAGGCGTGGACGTAATCCGGTTCGAGCAGGATGTTGATGAGGAAGTCCTGGACGCCAAACATGTGATAGGAGAGGGTCCACGGTCCCATGACCTTGCCGACGACGCAGGCGTCGGGGTGGCGACGACGAAGTTCGCGGACGGAGTCGATGATGGCCTTTGAGCTAGGTCGATCGAGGAAGTCGTCGGGTATGACGATGTCGTCGGGACCGGCCCAGAGGGCAGGCTGCCGGCAGCCGGGCATGCGGGGGCCGGTGAGCAGCTCGAATTCGCTCTCCGGCTCGATCCAGGGGTCGTCTCCCCAGTCGATTTCGGCCCCGAGGGCGGCGGCGCCGGAAACCAGCCCGAAGTAGGGCATCACGGTGTCAAAGCCGAGTTCGGTGTAGCTGAGTTCGGCCAGGCCGACGATGGCATCGACGTCGTAATGGGCCTCCGGGAATGAGAACCCGGTGCGGCGCATCTGGCCGTAGGTGGCGGCCGAGACGACGTTGCCGACCGGCCGGCGGTCGACGGGCTGGCCGGTCACGGCCGCGAGCATTCTCTCTCTCGGGGTCATCGAGGCAACCCCACCATTGGTACCGGCCATGTTCCCCCGCTGGTCGCTAGCGCCCCAATAACGAGAGGCGAACCGCGCGGTCAAGGCTATCCGTTTACAGCGGGATGCTCAAACGTTTCGCCGCGGATATCCATCAGCGCGCGGTTGGCGCCGGGTGAGGCGAGGGATAGATTGGCCGCGCGGGACGGGGAGAGGCGGAAACGATTCAGGTGCTGAGGGGTACCGGCCGAATTCGAGGACGGCATCGGCCATGGCGAGCACGTTCTCGACGTCGCAGTAACTGGCGATGCTGTTGCCGGAGGGAATGAAATAGCGACCGGACGGACCCATCTGCGCGATCAGCTCACGCACCCGCTCGCGCACCTGGGCCGGGGTGCCGCGGCTGAGCATGTCCACATCCACGTTGCCCAACAGGACGAGATGGGGGTACTCCTCACGGATGGCCGCGATGTCCATACAGCCAGGCTCGATGGGGTTGAGGCCGGTGATGCCCAGCTCCACCAGCCCTGGCAGGACGGAGGTGAGATCGCCGTCGCTGTGAAATACCCAGGGGACGCCGGCGTCCCGGACGGCGTCGGCGAAGCGTCGCATGTGGGGCAGGAATATTTCTCGGAGCATCGCCGGGGACCACAGGGTGCCGGTCTTGCCGGCGATATCGTCGGAGGTCCAGATGATGTCGAAGCCCATGTCGGCGGCGACGCGGACGACCCGGCAGGCGAAATCGGCGTAGCGGCTCATCACGGCGCCGACGAATTCGGGGTCGTCCATAAGTTCGTAGTAGAAGTGCTCCATCCCGATGGCCGGATAGGTGGCCGAAACGCCGAGCCGGGTGGAGAGGACGGTGGCGAAGTCGCCTCGATTTT
>CAUYYU010000053.1:0-9710 GCA_963577415.1 Chloroflexota bacterium | reverse complement strand
CCCAGCCCACGGGCCAACTCCACCAACCTTTTCGGATCGAGTCCGGCCGCGCTACTGTCGGGGAGGTCGAAATAGGCCACCACCCGGCACGACCTCCACCACGGCATCGAATTCACGTGCCAAGACTCTCCCGTCCGAAGTAAGATTCGCGGTTGGAAGATACCAGAGGCGAGCGGAACGAAGGTGGGCCCGGTCAGCCGAATCGACAGCTACGGAGAACGATGGACCGATCCAGAACAGAGGCCACTTTGAGCGCGATTCCCAGCGATGGCCAGCGGGTCGCGGTCGCCATGAGCGGCGGGGTGGATAGTTCCGTAGCCGCCGCGGTGTTGGCCGAGCGCGGCTGGGACGTCGTCGGCCTCACCCTGGACATTTGGCCCGACCAATCAAGCGAGCCCGGGCGTCGCAATTGCTGCTCACCACGCTCGATCGACGATGCCGGCCGGGTCTGTGCCAGCCTTGGCATTCCCCATTTCGTCTTGAATTTCCGTGATGTTTTCGCTCGCACGGTCATCGACCGCTTCGCCAACAGTTACTTCGACGGCCTGACGCCGAATCCTTGTATCGACTGCAACCAGTTCGTGAAATTCGGCGCGCTGTGGGACAAGGCATCCGAAATAGGGGCGGACCTGATCGCCACCGGTCACTACGCGCACTCCGAGCGGCGGGAAATAGATGGTCGCTGGCGGTTGCTTCGAGGTAGCGACTCCGACAAGGACCAGTCCTATGTTCTCTACGTACTTACCCAGGACCAGCTGGACCGGGCCATCTTTCCTCTGGGCGGGATGACCAAAGCCGAGGTCCGGGCAAAGGCAGCCGAGCTTGGCCTGTCCGTGGCCGACAAACCGGAGAGCATGGACATCTGCTTTGTGGAGTCCGACTATCGCGAATTCGCGCGTAACTGGACGGGTCGCGAAGGGACGTCGGGGGAGATTGTCGATGGTTCCGGCGGTCGCCTGGGCAGTCACGCCGGTATAGAGAATTTCACCATCGGACAACGTCGGGGCCTGAGAATATCCGCCGATGAAGCTCTCTATGTAACCGCCATCGACCCGGTCACCAACGCCATCACGGTTGGTCCGCGGCCTGACGCCGAAGTAAGCCGTTTTGTCGTCGACGAGCTAAATCCCGTATCGGTGGCCTCTTTTGAGCCGGGGCTCGCGATTACCGTGAAAGTGCGAGCCCGAGGGGACGAATTACCCGCTCGAATCTATCCGGATGGCGAGGATACCGCCGTAGTCGTCACCGACTCCCCCGCCTGGGGCGTGGCCGCCGGCCAGGCCGCGGTTTTCTATCAGGGCGAGGTGCTGCTGGGCGGCGGTCGCATAGTCCCGCGGTTGGCACTTAGCGAGTCAGAGGCACCGCGGCTTTCGGCAGCCCGCTAACCGAACCACCGGTACTTGATCAGCGCCCACAGGCCGTGGGGACCATCGATCCACGGCACCAGTTTCTTCCCACCCTTCCGGGGATCGTATGAGATTGGCAATTGCTCGATGGATTCCCCGCTCTTCAGCAGCTTTGATGTCAGCTCGGCCTCGATCTCAAATCGGTCAGCGCTCAGCCCCAGACTCACAGCCAGCTCCCGGTCGATCATCTTGTAACAGGTTTCCATGTCGCGCAGGTCCGAACCGTACAGCAGGTTCGTGACGCCCGTCAGGAAGCGGTTTCCCACGCGAAGCGCCAGCTCCTGGCCCACAAAGTCGCGATACCCGTAAACAACTCGAACCCGACCCGCCTCGATCGGTTCGATGAGCCTAACAAAATCCGCCGGATCGTATTCAAGGTCTGCGTCCTGAATCACGATCACCTCGCCGGTTGCGGCTGCCAGGGCCGTCCGGACCGCGGCTCCCTTACCGCAATTCCGATCGTGACGAACCACGGTCACATTTGGCTGGCGCAGGCCGTCGAGCACTTCGGCACTCCCGTCCGTGGAGCAGTCGTCCACCAGGACGATTTCCTTCTCGATGGGCACCGCGGCAACACGCTCCACCACCTCCAGGACGGAATTCACCTCGTTGTAGACCGGGATGAGAACCGAGAGTTTCACCGTTTGGACCGGCGCAGCTCGCGCCAAAACGAGATCATCTCAATAAATGCCCGCAGCACGACTCGCGGATTGTTGCCGGTCGATGATCCGTGCCGGCGCGGGTAGTGATTCACCTCGACTTGGGCGATCCGGTGCCCGGCGGCTCTGCCCCTGGCCAGCAATTCAGTTGAAATGAAGGCCCCATCGGCGCGCAGATCCAGGGCGTCCAGCGCCTTCTTTTGAAACAGTTTGAATCCGCAGTCGAGGTCCCGCGGCCACACGCCGAACAGAATTCCCACCAGCCCCCCCCACGCTCGCGCCGTCAACCGTCGGACCAGGCGATCCGCCCGCTGTTTTCGGTAGCCGATCACCATTTCATGATCGCAGATTTTTTCAAGCAAATGCCGCAAGTCCCGCAAATCAAACTGCCCGTCGCCGTCGTTGAAGGTCACGAGGTCCAGTCGGGCGTTCGCGAATCCAGTCCTGAGGGCGGCGCCGTATCCTCGATTAACCGGGTGCGTCACCACCCTTATCCGAGGATCAGCGTTGGGTAGTTCGGCTCCAATCGCGGCCGTTCGATCGGTGCTGCCATCGTCAACCAGGATTACCTCAAACTCCGAGGCCAGATCTTCCAGTGCCGCCACCGCCGCCATCGCCGTCGCTTCAACACTGGCTTCTTCGTTGTACATGGGGAAAAAAGCACTGATTCGCGGACGTGTTTCGGCCAGAGTGAATACCTACCTGACCCGGGTCGAATATTCCCTTTGAGACCCCGGCACCCCCCATAGTAGCGGCGCTCGTCCGACCGTGGGCAAAAGCCCCCGATAGACCCGTTGACGTCGGCCGGCGCCGTATCACTGCTAGGCAACGAGTTTGTAGGCGATCTAGCAGGTTTGGAGTGGACCTAAAAACCAGGGTTTTCCACTCCCTCAAGCCTTGAATCGCCTATGCTACGCTTCAACATCGCATCGGCTAGAGTTGATTCCACCGGGAGGCAAGGAGCACCGACACGCCGTTGGGTATCAATTCGACGAAGCTGATGATCCCCGGGCCAATCGACCTTGAGCCTGATGTTCTGGCGGCCCTTGGCCAGCAGGTGATTGCCCATTACGGTCCCGAATGGGTGAAAATCTACACTGAGGCTCGTGACGGCATCCGCCGCTACGCCGAGACCGACGGGGACGTTTTTCTTCTCTCCGCTTCTGGAAGCGCCGGACTGGACGCCGCAGTGGGTTCTCTCTTCGCCCCCGGCGAAAGAGTGCTAGTGGTCGTGAACGGATAGTTTTCCAATCGCCTCCTCCTGATCGCCCGGGGCAACGGCCTCGAAGCCGACCCCCTCGAAGTAAGCCCGGGGGACGTTGCCACTGCCGAAGGGGTACGTTCCCGCCTCAAGACAAGGAGCTACGACGGCCTGCTCATCTGCCATTCCGAGACCGCTACGGGAGCCTTGAACCCGGTGGACGAGATATGCACCGTCGCCAATGATTTAGGGGTCACGATCCTCATGGATTCCGTCTCCTCGTTCGCGGCGTGCGAGACCCGGATGGACGAATGGAATGTGTCCATTTGCTGCACCGCCTCCCAGAAAGCCCTGGGCGGCCCGCCCGGTGTCGCGCCCGTGATCGTTTCTCCGATCGCCTGGGAGCGCATCAATCGTGTGGGCGATGTGGGGCGCGGCTGGTACACCGACCTTCGCACATGGAAGAGCTTCGTCGAGGAGATGCCCGACTATCACCCGCAGCCGGCCACCATGTCTGTAAACATCATTCGCGCTCTGGCCACCAGCGTGTCCCGGCAGCAGGAGGAAGACATCGCCGTCCGGTACGCCCGCATGGCAGCCTCTGCCGCCGAACTCCGCTCGCGGGTGCGTTCGTTGGGGTTCATAACCGTAACCCCGGAGTCCCATGCCTCTCCCACCGTCACCGCTTTCTTCCCTCCCGCCGGTCGCGAGTCCGAAGCGCCCGTAATCATCCAGTATTTATACGACGAGGTAGGCTTGGTCGTCGCCAAGGGAATGGGTTAGCTTGATTCCAAGGTGGGTTCGCACCGGCCATATGAGTGAAGCGGCCTATGGACCATATGCCGATCTTCTGGTGGAAACTCTGGAGTCCTACCTCCAAACCCATTAGGGCCGTCAGGTCCGCTCGTACGGGATCGAGTCAGCATTACGATTCGGACCTTGTTTCTTCTCAGTTCAGGACTCGCCGGGCGGCACAAACTGGGTAATTTACGCGCGGGATTCGACCGGGCCGTGAAGATTCTGCGAGACGCGACCGCCAGCGCGATCTAGGCCGGAATCAGCGGTCCGCCTGGATGATGGTCGAGAAATCCGGGCCCTCAAGATTCAGCCGAAGCAGACGGGCCATCTGACCCATATCGCTGTCCGGAGCCAATTCCTCCACCCGGCGCACATCCGTCAGCGCGTCCTGGGTCCGCCCAAGCTGAAACAAGACCTGTGCCCGGAACATGAAGATTTGGGGGTCATCGTCAACCTTAGTGATCACCTGATCGGCATACTGCAGCGCCCGCTCGAGTTCACCTCGCATCGCCAGAACATGGGCCACCGAGAACAACGCCTCAATCTCCATGTTGCCATCGGCGAGTTCCACAGCACTCAGGGCAACCACCAGGGCAGAATCCAAATCTCCCACAACATCCAAAGCGAAGTACTCCATTGCCATCAGATAAACCCTCGGATCTTCAGGGTTGTCAGCCAGTAATCCGTCCACAATTTCCAGCGACTCCACTGTTCGCCCTACTATCGCCAGCTGACGCGCTTGCACGAATTGCTCGTTGAGGGCCCTGATGCGCCCCTGCTCCTGCACCAGCCCAATCACCATCGCCATCATCAATCCGACGACGACGAGCACCGCTCCCAGCATATTTCGCCCCTCCCCACCCCAGCCCACCGACAGCACAACAGCCCCGCCAGCGAACAGCACCTGCCCCAGGATGTAGCCCGAGCTCGCTCCTACAAACGCAAATTCGATCCCGAAGACCAGAATCCCGAGGAGTCCTCTGGAGACCACCGCCGCTCGCGCTCTTGCGCCGGATTGGCGAGTCAGAGCTACGACCGCTGCGTCCGTTGCCAGTACGGCCAGGCTAGCCATTCGGAAGTCATCGAGTAAGACCGCCGACACCAGCGCCCAGAGAACGTCCCCTACAAGGATGATGAACGAAGCCGCGACGAGCGAAACGTGAGCCTCATTCTGCTCGTGCTCGGCCTGCCGCTCCTCGACAGTCGGAACAAAGAACTCGTCTGCGTTGGACCGCAGCACTTTCGGATATTCTCCGGTTGGATGTCTCCCCGCCGTGGATTCAGTCATTTCTCGTCCGAACTTCTGTTAGCGTTCGCCGACCGCCGCTCTACCACCGACCGGCTCCACGACCCTATCACCGAAACCGCCATTTGATGGTTCGGAATCCTATTCTCGAGGTCGCAGACCAACGGCGCTGTCACCGCGCCGCCATAGGTCAACTATCGCCTTTCCCGCGCGCCGAATATCCCTGCTAGGGCTTACCCTGGTATACCCATAGGCCGTTGTCGGAGGTTCCCGCGAACACGTTCTGATCGTTGTCGTAGTTGGGCGACACTGCTAGGAGTAGCGGAAGTCCCGAAGCCAGATTCGTCCCCAGCTGGCTCCATGTCACACCACCATCGCTGGAACCGTACACGGTACCCCCTGGACCGGTGGTCGCCGCGAAGGCAACCCCATCGGTGGCGAAACTCGGTGACACGGCCACGCTTATCGCAGCCGAGGCCAGCCCGGTGCCAGACCAGGTGGCCCCGCCATCGGTCGAACGAAATATCCCGCCGTCGGTGGCTGCCAGCAATGTCCTGTCCGTAGTGAAAGACGGCGAAAGCGTGACGCTGTTGATCGTGCCGTTTGTGATCCCGGAGCTTGCTCCGGTCCACGAGCTTCCGCGATCTGTCGACTTGAAGATGCCTCCACCGGCCGTGCCTGCGAATATCGTGCCGTCCGCTGAGAACGACTGCGAAAGGCCGAATGCCGACACATCCGTGTACGAAATACCGGAATTCACCGCCGTCCAGGTAGCCCCTCCATCCACGGTGCGGAATGCTCCGGATGGTCCACCGACGAACGCCGTGAAATCGGTGCTGTAGGCCGGCGACATAGCCAACGCCCGCGGACTCGACCGTAATACGTCAGTCAAACCGGTGTTCTGTTCGTCCCACCAATCCCCGTCGGAGAACGTCCGGTAAACGCCGGTAGAGTTAATCGCGATCAATACGCTGGGGTCCGTCGGATACCCGGGCGCCAGAGCGAACTGCTGGATATTCGTGGCCGGTAGATCGCTGTTGAGAGTGGTCCACGTCGAGCCACCGTCGGTCGATTTAAAAACCCCTCCCTGGGTCGCCGCCACCATGGTCGAATCGGTGGCGTAGGTGCTTGAAAAGCCGACGCCGGCAATGCGCGCACTGGCGATTCCGGATCCCACCGACGACCAACCGGCGCCTGCATCTGTCGATTTATAAAGAACCCCGGTTACGCTCCCCGTAAACAACGTCCGATCGGTGGAGTAGTCGTTCGAGACCGCCAGTTGGTCAAAATTACTGCCGGTCAGCCCAGTGTTCACTGCAACCCATGTCGCGCCGCTGTCGGTGGAGCGGAACACCCCTCCCGTCGCCGTCGCCGTGAAAAGGGTGCTGTCCCGCCCGAAATTGGGTGAGAGGGCAAGACCTTGAATCGCACCACTCGCGTTCAGCGCCACGCTAGTCCAAGTCCCGCCGGAATCCGTTGTGCGATACACCCCGTCGGCCAAAGTGCCGACAAAGGCGGTCCCGTCGGACCCGTAGGCCGGAGAAAGAGCCAGTTCGGTCATTTTTCCAGCGCTCGCGATGCCGCTGACCCGCTCCTCCCAACTTTTGGCGCTCGTTGTACTCCTGAAGACCGTATCTACTGTCCAAGTAAACACTTCGTCAGCGTTCCCTAGCGAGACGGCAATACCGATGGTTTTCATATCTGTCATCCCAGAAAAACCGGGCCGCAACCAATTAGACCCACCGTCTGTTGTTCGATATACACCCTCGGAAGCCGTAGATACGTAGGCCATGGAGTCCGTCGTGTAGGAAGGCGAGAGCGCCACCCCAGTTATCACCCCGGACGGAAGCCCGCTACTGGCCGAGGACCAGGTCAAGCCCGAGTCGCTTGTCTTGAAAACTCCAGTATTAGTAGCCGCGAACATAACTCCATCGGTCATAAGGGAAGCCGAGACCCCGACCTGGTTTACGCTCAGGTCGCCCAATCCCGTGTTCAGACGGGAAAACGTTCCTCCACCGTCACTACTACGAAATACGCCGGCGCTCGTTGTCGAGACGAACATGGAGGTATCGAAGGAGTAAACGGGCGACAAAACAATGCTGGAGAATGCCCCTCCCGGAGGCCCGTTCAGCGCGGTCCACTGGCCTGACGTACCGAGGGCCAACACCGGCGCCACCGGGGCCGCCACCAGCGCAACCGCCGTCAACAACCCCAGCAGTTTCCGCCACCACTTGCCGATATTCATCGAATCATCTCATGCACCAATAAATTTACCTGACTGCCGGACCCGGCCGTACCCTACATGCACGGGTCACTGACGGGCGATACCGTTTTTCTCCTGTAATTCGGCCGGTGTCTGCCCGACACCGTAAAGCCGAGGATACATCGACCCGTTAGCTTCCCAATGCACCGCGGGACTACCCGCTTACCGCCACGACCGTGAACGCAGCGTCCGCGTCCACCTCGGCCGCTGCCTGGAACGGGGTCAGCCCCACCCAGCTGTCGTTCGGATAATTCTGGTTTCGCAGCGTGTCACCCAGTAGAGAGAGCTGCACCTTAAATCCTTCCGGCGCCTCCGGGTGGTATTCAAAAACGGCAGCCTGGAAGTACTGGCGCACCCATCCCAGGTCCACGCCCGGCGCCAATAGCATCCCCGCCTCGCCGGTATCCTCACGCGCATCCGTCTTCGGAAAACCGAAGCTCTTGGTCCCGCCAAGCTGGTCGAAGAAGCGGCGGAAACCAACGTCGGTGCCGGCGACATCGAAATCAGAAATCTTGTGGCCCCATTCGAGCACCACTCCTTCGTTCGGGTTGGTGATCTGCGGCTCTACTCCCTGATCGGTGCTGCCGCCCAGCCCGCCACCGACAAAGTCCCAGGCCAGCCGCCGTTCAACCAGCCAAATTCCTCCCAAATCATCGCGTCGATGAAAATCCACTACTCCGCGCTGGTAGTACTGGGTCAGGGTGCCGGGGTTCTCCTCGAGGACTTCGGATGTGGGCAGACCCCACCGATCGACCCCGCCGGTCCCCTCGAAATGATCCTTGAAATTGGCGCTCCGCAGCTGCCCGTCGACCAGCACGTTCAGGTTGGGTACGTTGTGATTTAGCTGGGTATTCAAGCCAGTCGGATCGGTGACATAGACATTTGTGGTCACCGTGGCGCTCGTGATCGTGGCCGTCCCAAGCGTCGGCGCCGCACCCACCGGAGTGGCGGTGGCCGCCGGCGCCGCCCCAACCGCTAAACCAGCCTGATACACCCATGCCCCCCGTCCACCCGTTCCGGCGAAAACATTCTTGTCATTGGCGAAATCCGGGGAAACCGCCAGACTCACGATCTCGCTGGTCGGCATACCGGTCGTAATGGCCACCCAGGTGCGTCCGCCATCGACGGATTGGTGGACCGAACCACCAATTCCCGACGTGGCCGCGAACGCTTCGCCTCCCGAAGCAAACACGACCGCCGAGGCGCCGCCGGTCAACGAAGTGGCCGACCACGTTGAGCCTCCATCGGTCGATACAAACACTCCGGCGTCCGTCGCCGCTAGCGCCGTGCGGTCGGTGGCAAATCCCGGCGACACACTGACCTGTTTGATCACGAAGCTGTCAAGGCCGGTATTCACCGCCGACCAGGATTGTCCGTTCGTCGTGCTGCGGTAGATCCCGGCACCGCGAGTGCCGGCAAATATGGTCGTATCGGCGACGTATGCAGGCGACACGGCCAGAGTGCTAACGTCCGCGAAAATCGTCCCAGAACTAACTAGGCCCCACTGTCCTCCTGACTGGGTCGTTCGATAAATCCCGCCCGGCCCGCCGGCAAAAGCAGTCAGGTCGGTGCCAAAGTTGGGCGACAGGGCCAGGGCGTTGGGGCTGTTGATCACCGGTGTGCCGAGGCCAAGATTCTGGGTGACCCACGAATTCCCCGCACCGATGAATGTCCGGTAGTAGCCGCTGTCTTCCAGACCCACAAGCACGTGGCCATCATTACTGTAGTTAGACGAGACCGCCAGAGATAGCGCAGGCTCGAATGGCAAATTCCACAATATCCGGCTCCACGTGGTCCCCCGGTCAGCCGAGCGAAAAATACCCGCCTGGGTTGCCACAAAAATCGTCCCGTCATTCACGTAATTATTGGAAAAATCGATGGCCTGCGCTCGCCCCGTATTGATACCGCTCCCCACCTCCACCCAGAGGTCACCGACATCTACCGTTTTGAAAATTCCTCCCTGCCCACCACCCCCGAACACAGTCCGGTCAATTCGGAAATTATTCGACGTGCTGATCGCTGTGATGTTCTTTCGAGCTAGCCCCGTACTCTTCTGCGTAAACGTCGCCCCGTTGTCCGTGGACTTGTAGAAACCTCCGGTCGTAGTGCCGACAAACACCGTGTTGTCAGCCGCGTA
>CAUYYU010000052.1:0-9789 GCA_963577415.1 Chloroflexota bacterium | reverse complement strand
ATTCCACCCCGTCTGCGCCGCCGGCCTGCACCCGCCCCGCACCCTCGGCGAACGACTTCACTATCTCGCCAAGTTCTCGGGTGGTCCAATCCCGCATCGGTCCCGGCGTGGCGGCCGGCGGCGTCCCCTCCGCCTCCGGCAGGGCAGGCAGATACTCGCCCAGTCGAATGCGGGCCACCGGCGCATTTCCTATCACCGGCGGCTGGTCGCCGGCGTGCAGCAGTTGCGCCATCAACCTCGCGCCGTGCCCATGCACCGCCTCCGCGAGAACCCGATACGCCTCCACGAATCCGTCATCGAAATTCTGGAAGTAGCCCGGCCCGGCGCCCGGCATCGTCACCGTCGCCCCCGTCGTCACCATCCCGATCCCGCCCCGGGCGCGCTCCGCCATGTAGGCCACGCACGCCGCGTTCGGCAGACCCTCCTCATCGGCCATCCACTCCGCGAAATGCGCCGTGCTGCACACCCGATTCCGCAGCGTTATGTTCTTGATCGTGAACGACGAGAACAGGTTCGGGAAGTCGGTGTTCATCATCACGGCCTCGACGGTTTCATGGACTCGACTCTTCAGTCCCCGATTGTTACGGCCATCCCGCGGACCCGGACCGCAAGTTCGCCGGATATGTTACCGGGCCTGTCCGGACGCGCCACATCCCACCCTCGCTCAAGAGACTGCGAATTCGGCGCTTCCAGAGCGACCGCCCCGCCCCTCGCGCGCCCATTCCCTGCGGGCTAACATGCAGCCACGATCATCGGGGACGACCGGTCGCGGATAGCCGCGACCTCGCGCTACACGGGGGCATGCTTATGACACCTCTTTATGCCGGCACCGGACGCTCGGACATAACGCCGCCCGTCGGCATCGCCCACGGCTGCTGGGGCGCTCAGACCCATCAACGCGCCGAGCGCGTCGACATGCCCCTCACCTGCACCGCCCTCGTCATTGCTGACGGCGAAAACCAGATCGCCATCATCGACGTCGACCTCGTTTGGGTAACCCCCGCGCAGGACCGCCTATTCAAGGCTGAGCTCACCGCCGTCACCGGCATCCCGGCCGGCAACATCAGGATTTCCTACTCGCACACCCACTCCGGGTCCACGCCCGAATTCACCTGGATGACCGAAGGTGACGAGCTCATAGAACCCTACGAAGCCTCCCTCCCCGCCATGATCACCGGCGCTGTGGCCCAGGCCCGCGGCCGCATGCGGCCTGTGCGCGTCGGATCGGGTCGCGGGGCCTGCGCCATGAACGTCAATCGCCGCACCCTCGCCCCCGCCGGCAGCATCATCGTCGGCCATAACTGGGACGGTTTCGTCGACCGGGACGTGCTGGTGCTGGCCATCGATGACCTCGCCGGCGAGCCCGTCGCCACCGTCGTCAACTACGCCTGCCACGGCACCACCATGGGCCCCGGGAACCGCGCCCTCACCCCCGACTTCGCCGGCCCGACTCGCGAGACCGTCGAGCGCAACGTCGGCGGGACCTGCCTCTTTCTCCAGGGAGCCACCGGCAATCTGCACCCGATCGTGGCCTACAGCGACGATCCTCGCGACTACCGGCGCAACGGCCTCATGCTCGGGCTCGAGGCGGCAAAAATCCGGCTCGATATCAACTCCCACTCCCGAAATGAAACCTTGCTGCGCATCGTCCCCTCCGGTGCCGACTATGCCGTCTACGAAGAGACCCCCACCGCCGAACCGGCCACCACTTTGAAGGTGGTCAATCGGATCCTCGAACTCCCGCTGAAGGAATACCCGCCGGTCGACGAGGCTCAGGCCAAATTCGATCGCCGCAAGGCCGATCTCGTCCGCGTGCGCGCCGGAGGAGACGAAAAGCAGATCGCCGAAGCCGCCTGGCCCGCGCGCCGGGCGGAGCTTGCCCTCCACCACTCTCGCATCTTCGGCGGCGGCAAGGCCGAGTTGCAGATACAGGCCTTCCGGCTCGGCGACGCCGCCCTGATCTGCGTCCCCCTCGAGGTCTTCGCCGAATCCGGCGCCGCCATCAAGCAGCGCTCACCCGCCCCCTTCACCATGTTCTCCGGCTACAGCAACGGCTACTACGGGTACATCCCCATCCGGTCCGCTTTCTCCGAAGGCGGCTACGAAGTCCGCACTTCTCCCTATCAGCCCGACGCCGCCGAGAAGCTGGAGGCGGCCTGCCTGGAGGTTCTGGAAGAGCTCTGGACCTGAGGCCGCGCTTCTCCACTCCGCCGCCGCACGCCTGCCCGGCTATCGCTGATCTTGCGATCGAATGTCCCGGAGCACTCGCCCTGCTAAGGACCTCATTCCCCGTCTCCGCACCCTCGGCCCCGCGGTCTAGGGTCCGGTCATGGGGTCCGTCATGAAACTGGCCGTCCCCGCCTTCCTCACCGCCGCCGGTCTCATCGTCAGCACCGGCGTCTGGATGGCGCTCAAGCTCCGCTGGGGCGTGCTGGACACCTTCTTTAACGACGCCTGGGGCTGGGCCATTCTCGTTGGTTTGGTGCTCACCATTATCGCCGTCCTCATGGGGCTCCCCTCCCACTCCCGAACAGGGCGCACAGCTCGGCGTTCTCCAAAAGCGGATGTCTCGCGCTTCTCACACCACCGCCGCCTTCCTGGTCGGCGCCGTCATCTCCATGGCCGTCGCCCGCTGGATCTGACCCACCCGCAAAGCTGATCCGGCCACCGGGTCACCGCTTCCACTTGCCCAATATCCTTCCGCACGTCATCCTTCCCTTTCGCCACGGTCCCTCTGAACCAACCCCCGCCGCCAATCCAGGGAATCATGAACACCACCCGCTCTGAAGACCTATTCGCCGCCGCCTGCCGGGTCATCCCCGGTGGCGTCAACAGCCCCGTCCGCGCCTACGGCAGCGTCGGGGGCACCCCCCGCTTCATCGAGCGCGGCGCCGGCGCCAGTTTCTGGGACGTGGACGGCAACCGGTACCTCGACTACGTCCTCTCCTGGGGACCACTCGCCGTCGGCCACGCCCACCCCGCCGTCGTTGAAGCCATCAGCCAGACCGCCTCCCGCGGCACCAGTTACGGCGCTCCCACCACCACCGAAACCGAGCTAGCCGAACTCGTCGTCGCCACTTTCCCGGCCGTCGATCTCGTCCGCCTAGTCAACAGCGGCACCGAGGCTACCATGACCGCCGTCCGCCTCGCCCGCGCCTTCACCGGCCGCACCCGCATTATCCAATTCGCCGGCTGCTACCACGGCCACGCCGATATGTTCCTCGTCCAGGCCGGCAGCGCCGTCGCCACCCTCGGCCTCCCCGACTTCCCCGACTTCCCCGGCGTCCCCGCCGCCACCACCGCCGACACCCTCGTCGCTCCCTTCAACGACCTCGACGCCGTCAGCGCCCTCTTCGCCGGCCATGCCGATGAAGTCGCCGCCGTCATCGTCGAGCCCGTCGCCGGCAACATGGGTGTCGTCCCGCCCCGCGCCGGCTTCCTCGACGGCCTGCAAGAGCTCTGCCGCTCTCACGGCGCCCTCTTCATCCTGGACGAAGTCATCACCGGCTTCCGCGCCTCACCCGGCGGCGCCCAGGCCTGCTGGGCGTTGGAGCCCGACATCACCTGTCTGGGCAAAGTCATCGGCGGCGGTCTCCCCGTCGGCGCTTATGGCGGCCGTCGCGACGTGATGGAAACCGTCGCCCCCGTCGGCGCCATGTTTCAGGCCGGCACCCTCTCCGGCAATCCCCTCGCCACCAGCGCCGGCCTCGCCACCCTGCGCACGCTGCAAGAACCCGGCGCTTTTGACCGCGCCGAATCCCTCGCCGGCCGGATGGCAAGCGGACTGCAAACCGCCGCCGAATCTGCCGGACTGCGCCTTCAGACCGCCCACATCGGCACCATCCTCGGCTTCTACTTCATCCGCGACGACGCCCCTCCCGACGCCGCCATCCACGACTACGACACCGCCCGCGAATACGCCGACACTGATCGCTACGCCCGCTTCTTCCACGCTCTGCTTGAGCGCGGCGTCTACTTCGCCCCCAGCCAGTTCGAGGCTGCCTTCCTCAGCACCGTCCACACGGAAGCCGACATCGACACCACCATCGAGGCCGCCGCCGCGGTCATACAAACCCTCCGCGACTAGACCCCCCCGACCCGTCCCCCCGGCTCCGTTATCCTTGCCCTCTATCATGTCCATCGCATCCTCCCGGTCCCGTCCCGGCCGCCGGCGATTCCTTGCCGAAGCCTTCGCCGCCCTCGCCGTCCCGGCCTTCGCCGCCTGCGCCGGCGGTCGCGCCAATCTCCAGTCCCGGCGCGGATATCACATCCACCTTGCCGGCCTGCACCATCCCCGCGCGATCGCCTTCGCTCCCAACGGCTGCCTGTTCCTGGCCGAGGCCGGCTCCGCCCTCCGCGACGGCCGCATCACCTCCGTCGACTCCGCCGGCCGCGCCAGCGTCCTGCACTCCGGCCTGCCGCGCTACCCTTCTCCCTACGGTGACGACGAGGACGTCGGACTCGCCGGCATCGAGTATCTCGACGGCTCCATCTACGGTGTCATCGGCCAGGGCGAGGACGATCTATCCTCGTTCCTGTTCCACATCGACCCCGACGGCGCCTTCGTTCCCCTCGCCAATCTCAAGCACCGGCCCGCCCTGGGATTCTCCCCCCAGGCCCCCACCCCCGCCATCGAGTCCGAATCGGGCATCGTGCTCTATGACCCCAATAACCTCTTCGATCTCGCCTATCACCCGGACCAGGGCGTGTTTTATATGTCTGACGCCGGGGCCAACTGGATTCTGGCCGTCACTCCCGACGGCCGCGCGGTCGATTACATCGCCCAGTACTCCCGCTCCGGCGATCACACCGTACCCACCGGCATCGTCATCGGCCCCGACGGCGCCGTCTATCACGGTCTGCTTTCCGGCTTTCCCTACAACATCGGCGCCGGAGTCGTCAGCCGTATCGATGCCGATCGCAACGTCTCCGACTTCGTCCTCGGTGTCACCATGCCCATCGACATCGCCTGGGGACCAGACGGCCTTCTTTACGTTCTCGAATTCGGCCAGGGCCTCGACGAGGGCGCCCCGCCCGCCATCACTGCCGCCTCCGGGCGCGTCCTGCGCCGCGACGGCGACCACCTCGATATCGTCATCGACGGCCTCAACTACCCCTACGCCATGGCCTTCGGCCCGTCCGGCGATCTCTGGATCACCGTCACCAGCTCCTTCGGCGAACCCGGCTCCGGCCAGCTGATCCGGGTAACCCTCTAGCCCCGCCCCCTACCCGTCCGGCAGATAGTCCTTCGCCAGCTCCGGCAGCGAGTGCATCAACTCGTGCGCGAAGCGGAAATTGCCCTCCGTGATGTGTCCCACCGAGATACCCAGCGGCACTCCCAGGTTTCGCCCGTAGCAGTAGTCGAAGACCTCCCGCAGCATGCTTTCGATCGACCTAATCGAGCGATTCCCTCGGCCGGTCGTATCGGAAAAGATGTGGTCCACTGTCTCCTTGACCACCTCCGCCCCCAACAGCGATTCCACCACCCGCAAAATCGACTTCGACGCGATCGGCGCCACGCTCAGAAACACCCTCTTCGGCTCCACCCCCTGCCGTTCCGACTCATCCCGATAGTCCTGCAAGAGCCGGATCATGCCCCCCGCCGTGTAAAAGAGCTGCGTGGTAAAGAAGTCCGCCCCCGCCAGCGCCTTCTGCGCCATCCGGTACGGCTCGTCTTCCTCCCCCGCCGCCCGCCGCGTGTCCATGGCGATCGCCCCCCGGGTGATCCGCGGGCCCGTCTCCGACAGCTCCCGCAGCCGCTCCAGCGCCGCCATCGCGCTTAAACCCGTCAGATTCGTAACGTACAATGCCGGCCCCACCGCCACGATGTTCCGAATTCTATACTCGCCAATGGTCTCTTCCAACCATTTCTCCGTCTCCTCCATCGGCGTATTCGGAAACGGGTGCGTGATCAGCATCTCCGTGTTCGCGTGCAGATTCGGATCGCTCGCCACCAGCGCCGCGTACCGCCGCGCCTCCAACCTGTCCGGCCGGTTCACGGTCATCCCGGCCGTGCTCTCGTCCACGATCTGCGGGATGTAAATCGCGTCCACGTCATCGCCGAATCCCGCCAGCGTGCGGGCCAACCCCGCCGCGCTCCGCGCCAGCGTCGCCTCACTCTCGTCCACCTCCGGCGGGATGAACTCGAACATGCCCACCCGGCGCTTCGGGTCCGCCACCTTGTCGCCAAACGTCAGCGTCATGCCCTGCTTGCCTCCGGCGAAGCGCGCCTCGACCCCATCTCGAATCTCAATTTCATAATCTCACTTTCTACCGCCGGCTCGGCCGCGACATCCCCCGAAGCTATCGCACCCCGGTCTTCCGGAAAAGTCTTCGCCCCGACCCTCAAACCCTAGAATCCCCGCGGGTCCGACCATGACCGCACGAACCGCTCCCGGTCCGCCCCCGCCTCCCCGCTCAATCTGCTCACCTGCCCGAACCCCGTCACCCCCAGCTCCTTGCCGTCATGTTCCGGCGCCGCATAGGCGTCGAACCAGTCCTCCAGCAGATTCCGCATCGCCCTCACCCTCGGCCCCTGCTCCGTCTCCTCCACCAGGTCCGTGCGTTCGTCAGGATCGTTCACCATGTCGAAAAGCTCGTTCGGCCCCACGTCATAGCGGTGCACGTACTTCCACTCCCGCGTCCGGATCATCCGCGTGCCGCCGAACTCATCGAATACCACCACCCGGTCGCGCTCCTCCTCCGCCTCCCCCCACAACGTCACCAGGAAACTGCGTCCCGGCAGGTTGCCACCCGGCGGCAGCGGCAGCCCCGCGTAGTCCATCAGCGTCGGCATGAAGTCGTACGTCGAGTACAGCCCCTCCAGCACCCGTCCCTTTGCCACCGTCCCCGGCTGATTGAATATCCCCGGCACCTTCACCGAGTTCTCATACATGTTGAAGGGGAACGTCCCGTTCCCCTTCCCCCACACCCCGTGGTGCCCGAAGTTGAACCCGTTATCGCTCCCGAACGCAATCAGCGTATTTTCCCTTATACCCAGTTCATCCAGCAGCGCCACGATCCTCCCCACCGCCGCGTCCATCGCCGTCACCGCCGCGAAGTAGCCCTTCAGCATCTCCTTCCCGCCCTTGAACTCCGTCGGCGAGCCCGCCATCCACGGATGCGGCTCTTCCTGCGGGCACGACTCGAACTTGCAATCGTCATACGAGTCCACGATGTCCTGCGGATGTCCATACCACGGGCTGTGCGGCGCCGTGTAATGCACGCTCGCGTAGAACGGCCTCCCCGCCTCCACCTCCCGCCGGATGAACGCCATCGCCTCGTCCGTGATCAGGTCCGTCACATACCCCTTGCTCTCCTCCCGCTCGCCGTTGCGGATGAACGGCGCGTCGTGGTAGTCGCCCCCTCCATACAGCCGAAAGTGGTGATACGCGAACCCGTGATCCGCCAGCTCCCGCTCCCCCAGGTGCCACTTCCCAAACAGCCCGCACGTCCAACCGTTCGCGCTCAGCGCGTCCACATACGTCACCTGCCCGTCCAGGAACGACGCCGCCATGTCCCCGGCCGGGTCCCGCCTGATCCAGTCGTGTACCCCGTGCTGCGAGTTGATCTTCCCCGTCAGGTAGGTCGCCCGGCTCGGCGAGCAAACCGGCGACGACGTGTAGAAGTTTTCGAGCCGCGTTCCCGTCGCCGCCAATTCGTCCAGGTACGGCGTGCGGATTTCGTCGTTCCCGTAGCAGCCCACCCCCCACAACGCCTGATCGTCCGTGAGTACGAACACGATATTTAGCTTGTCGCTCGCCACATCATTTCTCCCGTCGAGCTACCCCGTTTACCGGCCCGTCCCAGCTTGGCGATTACGCCGATGGTTGTCCAATTCCCGCCCGCTGGCCTCATCTCTCACTGACCCCTACCATCCCCTATCATGATCGAACCTCAGGCCCCAACCCCCCAATGCTTTACAGAAAGTCTCATGTCCCCCGACGACATCAACCGCTGCTTCGGTTCCGACGACGATCCCCTCATGTGCCAGTACCACGACCGCGAGTGGGGCGTCCCGGTTCATGACGACCGCCACCTCTTCGAGCTCATCTGCCTGGAAGGCGCCCAGGCCGGTCTCTCCTGGCGCACCGTCCTACACCGCCGCGGGGGCTACCGCCTGCTTTTCCACAACTTCGACATCTCCCGCGTCGCCGCTTTCGACGAAGACGACATCGAGCGCCTCCTCCTCGACGAACGCATCATCCGCAATCGCGCCAAGGTGAACTCCGCCATCCGCAACGCCCGCGCCACCCTGGCGATAATCGAAGAATTCGGCTCGCTCGATAAAATCCTCTGGCAGTTCGCCGGCCCCGACCGAGTCACCACCGCCACCGTTCTCGACGATCTCCCGGCCGAGACCGACGGCTCTGCCGCCATGAGCAAGGCCCTCAAGGCCCGCGGCTTCAACTTTGTCGGACCCACCATCTGCTACGCCCTCATGCAGTCCGCCGGCATGGTCAACGACCACCCCCCCTCCTGCTTCCGCCACTCCCAGGTCTAGCCCGCGGACTCACCCACATCCGCTCGAATTCGGCTAAGCGATACTCAGCGGACGCACCAGCTTCACCTGCACGTCGATCAGCGACGGACCCTCCACGTGCAACGCCCGTTCCAGCGTTTCCCCCAGCGTCTCCGGCGTCGCCCGGAATCCCACGGCTCCGAACGACTCGGCGAACGCCACGAAGTCCGGATTCACCAGATCGACCTCGTACGCCTGGTCGTAGGTCTTCAAAAAATCTTCCTTGATCGCCCCGAAGGCATTGTCATTGAATATCACCACCGGCACGCTCAGTCCCTGCTGCACCGCCGTCGCCATCTCCTGCGCCGTGAAGAGGAAGCCGCCGTCGCCCGTCAGCGCCACCACCGGCCGATCCGGCGCTCCGATCTTTGCTCCCAGCGCCGTCGGATAGGCGTACCCCAGCGTGCCAAAGCCATGCGCGTGCAGCCACGTGCGCGGCCCGTATATCGGCAGGTAATAGCGACTCCAATACCCGAGCAGGTGCGGGTCCGCCGCGATAATCGCCTCGCGCGGCAGCGCCCGTCGCACTGTCTCCAGCAGCGACCACTCCAGCGGCGCTCGCCGGGCCAGCTCCGCCTCGATTTCCGCCCGGGCCGCCCGCGCGTCCGCGACCCATTTGTCGCGCTCGCTCACCGGTCCACCCAGGCTGTCCAGCAGACCCTGCAACGCCAGCCTCGCGTCGGCGTGAATCCCGATCTCCACCGGGTAATTCTTGCCCAGCTGCTCCGGATCGATGTCGATTTGAATCAGCCGGCCGGGGATCGGCGTGGTCCAGCCGCCCATAGGCAGATATCCAAATTTCGCCCCCACCGCCAGCATCACGTCCGCCCGCTCCAGCAGCCGTTGCACCGGGCCGTACCGCGACAGATTGCCCACGCACAGCGGATGGTCGTCCGGAATGGCCCCGCGACCCGACGTCGACGTCAGCACCGGCGCGTTCAGGCGCTCCGCCAGTTTCGCAAGCTCGCTCCACGCCCCTGAAGAAAGCACCCCGCCGCCGGCCCAGATGAGCGGGCGCGCTGCGGACGCCAGCAACTCGGCCGCTCGCTCGATGTCCGTGGCGTCACCCGCCGGACGCGCATGCTCCTCGGCCTTCAACAACGCAACCTCGCCCTCCGCCGAGAACACGTCGATCGGGATTTCGACCACCACCGGGCGCGGCCGGTGCACGTGCAGACGCCGGAGACCTTCATGAATCGCCCCCGGAATCTCCCCCGGTGAGAACGCCTGCCGTCCCCACTGGCTCAGCCGATTGAATACCCCGAACT
>CAUYYU010000051.1:0-9824 GCA_963577415.1 Chloroflexota bacterium | reverse complement strand
GCGCGCACTGACCTTATCGCCCAACCTCCCGCCGTGGCCCGACCTGCGTGCAGGTCGGGATCCCGCCTACCTGCCTCGCCACCCGCGTCCGCTGCTAGAACCAAACAGTCTGTGGATGCCACTAGATCTGCGTCCGTGAGACGCCGATTCCCAGCAGCGCGATCGCCACCAGCGTCGCCCCGGTCGCCGCCACGATCCAGCCGTTCAGCGGCTCTCGAAACACCAGGAAGCCGACCCCCACACTCGTCGTCAGGATCGACAGCGCCGCGTACAGGCTGTAGTAGCTGGCTCCGAAGCGATTGAAAAGAAAATGAAAGCCCACAAAAGTCAGAGCCAGCCCGATCCCGGTCAACAGCATCCAGACACCCCGCGTGCGGGCATACTCACCCATGTCCGACACGCCGATGATCACGGAGTAAGTCCCCAGGATCACGAACGTCACGAACGCCGCCCCGGCCAGCAGCAGCAGCGGATTCTGCGGCAGGTCGGCCCGCTTCTGCGCGTATACAAACAGCGCGTTCCCGCCCGCCGCCAGCAACGCCAGCAACATCGCCGGACCGAATGTTCCCATACGTGCTACTCCTTCGTACTTTCTCGTATCAGGCCACGCTTACCTTGTGGGCGGCCCGCTTTTGACGTGCCAGCGACCGGCGCAAAGGGCTTGCCCTAGAACTCCCGCCGGCCTTCGAGCGCCTGGGCGATGGTGGCCGCGTCGACGTATTCCAGGTCGCCGCCGGTGGCCAGTCCGCGCGCCAGCCGGGTCACCCGCACCCCGGAACCGTCCAGGAGCCGGGCGACTTCCAGGGCGGTGGCATCGCCTTCGAAGGTGGCGTTCGTCGCGACCACGACCTCGGTGATGCCCTCGTCCTTCACCCGGGTCACCAGTTCGGTGAGCCGCAGGTCGTCGGGGCCGATGCCCTCCAGCGGTGAGATCGCCCCTTCCAGCACGTGATACCGGCCTCGATATCCGCCGGAGCGCTCGATCGCTAGCAGGTCTAGAGCGTCCTCGACGACGCAGATGATCTTGCCGTCCCGCTGGTCGTCGGCGCAGTAGGCGCACGGGTCGCGGTCGGCATAGTTGAAGCACTTCCCACACTGGACGACGCCTTCGTTCAGGGCCTGCAACGCGCCCGCCAGCCCGGCGACCTGGTCCTTCGGCGATTTGAGCAGGAAAAACGCCAGCCGGCTTGCTGTCTTGGGGCCAATCGTGGGAAGCTTGCTCAGTTCCTCGATCAGCCTGCCGATGGGGCCGGGTACGCCGTCTATCACTTAGGAACGGCCTCCGGCTACATCAGGCCAGGAATCTTGAGCCCGCCGGTGAGCGCGCCGAGCTTTTCACCAGCCAGCGCCTGGGACTCAGTCACTGCCTCGTTCACCGCCGCGACCA
Organism: Chloroflexota bacterium; assembly: GCA_963577415.1. Lineage (GTDB taxonomy): Bacteria > Chloroflexota > UBA11872 > UBA11872 > VXNJ01 > JASLPR01. Next base: position 8,437 of record CAUYYU010000051.1, on the reverse strand, counting down.
GCAGGTCCTCCAGCATTTCCACATCTTCGGGATCCACCGCCTCGGGATCGATTTTGATGGCCTGCACCGTCTGATCGCCGGTGATGGTGATGGTCACGACCCCCCCGCCGCTGCTGACGTCAATGGTCTTCTCGGCCAGCTCGGCCTGGATCTTTTCCATCTGCTTCTGCATCTTGCGCATCATCTGCATGAAAGTGCCTTGGGGTTGCTGGGTACGGGGGCTACTGGTCGTCCACTATCTCGGCCCCATAAAGGGTAACCGCTGAGTCGATCAGGGTGTCATTACGAGGCTTCCCGACTGATGGCCGCTTGACGCTCTCGCCCGGCTCGATTTTGATTTTCACCTGGCGGCCGAGCAACTTGGTCACGATCCGTCGCAGTGTCTCCCGGCTTTCGGCTCGTGACAGGATGTCGTAGTGGGCTGAGTGCGCTGCGGTCAACACCAATGCTCCATCCCGGTCGTACCAGCGGCTGTTCATCACGTAGGGTTCGTAGGCGCGGCTCCAGGCTCGAAGCTCCTGCCGGAACTCGTCCCGTTTGGCGTCCAGTTCGGCGGCCACTCCGGCCGGGGCGGACGACTGGTCAACTGCTGCCGACCCATCTTCCGGAGCGGTGGTCGCCTGGGCCTCGGTCGCGGCCCGATTGAGTTCTTCTCTGGCCGTCACTTCGCCGCCGGTTGCGGGCGTCTCCGACGCTTTCTTTTTGCCCTCCATCGTTGGCGACGATGTCTCCGATACTTTCTCCGTTCCATCCGCCGATTGCGCCGGCTCCGGTATCGCTGAGATTTTCACCATTCCATCCGCCGCTTGCGCCGGCGCCGATGTGGCTGACACTCCACCGTCGGCATGCGACTCCGTGCCCCGATCGCCCTCCGCAGCCCCGGTCATCATCAGGCAGGCGTTTACCAGTGCCAGCTCCAGCTCGAGCTGAGCGGACTGTCCGGCGCGTCCGAACGACCCGCTTTCGCCCAGCAGTTCCAGGCAGCGCACGATCTGCCCCACCCCGAACTTTTCGGCCAGCGACTCCATGATGTCGATTTCCGCCTCGGCGAAATACATCTCGTTTTGATCCCGGCGGCCGGTCTTCGCCAGCAGCAATCCGCGGAAATAATTCACCAACTCCTGCTGAATGCTTGCCGGGCTGCCGCCGTCCTGTACGGCCTGATTCACGAGGCGCATGACATCGCCGGCCCGCGATTCGGCGATCGCGCCGGTGAGCGCGGCCGACGCCTCGGTGCCGGTCAGCCCCAGCATGTCCTGCACGGACTGCTCGGTCAGCGTGCCTTCGAAGAACGAGATCGCCTGATCCAGCAGGCCAATAGCGTCGCGCAGGCTTCCGTCGGCATTTCGGGCGATCAGATGAAGCGCTTCACCGGCCACCATCACGTCCTCGCCCTCGGCGATCCGCGCAAGCGCGTCAACGGTGTCGGAGTGGGTGTGCCGGCGAAAGCGCAGATGCTGGCAGCGCGAGCGAATCGTGGGCAAGACCCGGTGCGGATCGGTGGTCGCCAAGATAAAAATGGCGTGATCCGGCGGTTCCTCCAGCGTTTTCAAGAACGCGTTGTAGGCGGAGCGCGAAAGCTGGTGCACCTCGTCGATGATGTAGACCTTGTACCGGCCGGTGGAAGGCCGGAATCGCACTTTCTCGCGCAGGTCGCGGATGTCATCCACGCTGGTGTTGCTGGCCGCGTCGATCTCGATCAGATCCAGAAAGCTCTCCGAGCCCACCTGCAGGCAGTTCGCGCATCGGTTGCAGGGTTCGGGTTGGATGCCCTCCAGGCAGTTGATGGCCTTCGCTAGAATCCGCGCTACGGTCGTCTTGCCGGTACCTCGTTCGCCGGAGAACAGATAGGCGTGGCTGACGCGATTGTGAGCCAGCGAGTTCTGCAATATCCGAACTATGTGCTTCTGCCCCACCACCTCCGCGAATTGCTGCGGGCGGTACTTGTTGTAAAGGGCCTGGAATCCTTCTTGTTCGGTCATTTGAATGGCTCTCGCACCAATAAAAAAGTGGCCGTGCACCCGCCTTCGACTCGTGACTCCCGCCTTACCCGCGCGCCAGAACTCCGGCCAGGCTAACCCGCGGCACCCGAGATTTACCCCTTACCGCTGCTTCCTTCCGGACCTGACGGGGTTCGGAGTTTCCCGTCGCACGGGACCCGACTTTCAACATTCTGGAGAATGGGCAGATTCGACAGTCAACCAGCCTCCGGCGGGAATTCAGCCTCGCTAAAGCGGATTGCGAGTACAGGGCACCGCTGGCTCCCCGCCTAGCACGGCCACTCCGATGGTATTAGCGTCCGGCATGCCCGTCAATCGAACCCTCGCCATTCGATCGTTTTCGCCATTTTGCGTGCTAGTTTGACGCCGGGAGAAGATGCCCATGGCCGTGAATTCAAGATACCAGTCCCGGAGCCGGTCTCACCTTTGCCCTCACCGGATACCGCCGTCGCGGCTCGATCCACGCGTAAACTCGGCTAAACAATCGACCGCAACGAGGTGCGCCCATGAGACTGCGGGACAAGGCGATCGTCATCCCGGGTGTCGGTGGAGGGATGGGAACGGCGATAGCCCGACTTCTTCGCCCGCGAGGGTGCGAACCTGCTGCTCGTGGCCCGACGTGAAGGCCCACTTCTTGAACTATCCGAACAGACGCGCAAGGACGGTGGCGAGGCCGCCGTCTTTACCGCCGACGCCGCCACCGAGGACGGCGCCAACGCCATGATCAAGGCGGAGGTGCGCGAGTTCGGCCGGGTAGACGGGCTTTATTCCAACCTGGGCGACTACGAGTTCGGCGAGCAGTCCACTCATGAGACCACGCCCGAGCAATGGGACTATCTGCTGGACGTGAACCTTCGCGCCCACTACCTCACCGCCCGCGCCGCCATCGTGCAGATGCTGGACCAGGATCCCCCGGGCGGCTCCATCGTCCTCGCCGCCGCCTCGCGCGACGTGCTCCGCGACGCCAATGTCGGCTACGCCACGGCGAAGGTCGGCCTGTACGAATTCGTCCGCCGCACCGCCCGCGAGTACCGCGATCGCGACATCCGCCTGAACTGCATCGCCCCCGGTCAGATCGGCGGCGAGCCGCCGCCGGCCGGGCCTATCGGCAATCCGCCGGCCGGGATTAACCGCCCCGCCAGTAGCCTGGATGTGGGCTATGCCGGGCTGTATCTGCTTTCGGATGAGAGCAACTGGGTCACTGGCCTAGTGCTGCCGGTCGACGGTGGTCGCGAACTCTTCCCCGACGGCTAGCTCCGCCGGCTTCCGCGGCCGGTATTGTCAGTCGGGACTCGCCCGATCACGGATCCCGATGATCGCGGCTAGACTGTGCGGGCTGACAGACCATCGGGAGGCAATTTGGCGGCAAGACTCCGGCTCGGCTTCGCCGGACTGGTCCACGATCATATCTGGGCCCTGGTGCCGAAGTGGCGTGAGGCCGGGGTCGAAATCGTCGCCGCCGCCGATCCGAACGAGCCTCTGCGGGACCGTATGGAATCCGAATTCGGCGTTCCTCGGACGTACGAATCTTTCACCGCCATGCTCGAAACTGAAGAATTGGACGTAGTCCAGGTGGGCACGGCCAACGCCCAGCATGCCGACGTCGTCGAGGCGGCGGCCGCCGCCGGCGCCCATTGCGTGGTCGAGAAGCCCATGGCCGCCACCCTCGAGCAGGCCGACCGCATGGTTGCCGCTGCCGACCGGGCAGGCGTCCGGTTGATGATCAACTGGCCGATCAACTGGCTTCCCATCTACCGGAAGATGCGAGAAGTCGCCGCCACCGGCGCCATCGGCCGCGTCATCCAGGTCAAGCATCGCGGCGGCCACTCGGGCCCCCGCAGTTTTGGTTGTTCGGAATACTTCACCGATTGGCTCTACGACGCCGAGCTCAACGGCGCCGGCGCTTTCATGGATTATTCCGGCTACGGGGTGAATATTCTGCTCGATTATTTGGCCGGCCCCACGGCGGTTTACGCTCACGCCGCGAATCTGGCCCAGGATTTCCATTCCGTTGACGACAACGGGGTATTGATCGTCAAGTTCGAGCGCCAGATGGCGCTGGTCGAGTCCACGTGGACCGAGCAGGGGGCCATCCCCTGGAATACCTACGTGCTTGGCGAGACCGGCGCGCTGCTGGCGGATTACCGCACTCGCGATCTGGTCATGTTCGACCAGGCCAATCGCGCCGGCGCGTCACTCGACTGCGAGCCCATGCCCGAGGGTAAGCGTCACGCACCAGAGCACTTCGTGGGGAGCCTGCTCGCCGACGCCCCTTTCGACGAATGTGCCGGAGCCGCCCGCGGATGCTCCGTCCAGGAGATCCTGCACGGTGGACTCATCTCAATAGCCGAAAACCGGGAGGTCGCCCTCCCGCTGTCGTAGAAATCGACGCAAGGAGACATCGAATGCGCCGCAATCGACTTCGTGAACTCATGGACGCCGGGGAGCCCAGTTTCGGCACCCGGATCATCAGCCAGTGGCCTGCCATGGTGGAAATCGCCGGCCTCACCGGTGAGATCGATTACGTAGAATTCGTAAGCGAATACGGCCCGTACGATCTGTTCAGCCTGGAGAATTTTGCCCGCGCGGTCGATCTCTTCGACAACATGAGTTCCATGATCAAACTCGATCAGGAACCCCGGACCTACCTGGCGATCCGGTCGATTGGCGCGGGCATCGAAAACTTGCTGTATTCGGATGTGCGTACCGTCGAGGAGGCGAGGCTCTGCGTCGCCTCCATCCGGGCCGACGCGCCGGGCAACAACGGGCTGCGCGGCGTCGGCAGCACGCGTGACAACGAGTGGGGCTACAGCTCCGGCACCCTGGACTACATCCAGCAGCAGAACAACGTCGTCGTCGCGATCATGGTCGAGAAGAAGAGCCTGGTTGAGGACCTCGAGAATGTGCTGGCCGTTGACGGCATCGACATGGTGCAGTTTGGCCCGTCCGACTACTCCATGAACACCGGCAATGCGAAGGACCGTGCCGCGGCCGAGGTCAAGGAAGCCGAGCTGTACACGATCAAGACCGCGCTGAAGATGGGAGTTCATCCCAGGGCCGAGCTGAGCAAGCCGGAAGACGCGATTCCGTATCTCGAACTGGGGGTGAAGCACTTCAACCTGGGTACCGAGCTGTCGGTTTTACGGAACTACTGGTCAGTCGGCGGCAAGGCGCTGCGGGACATCGTCGAAAAGGGTTAGGCGTGACGGCCCGGCTCGGGCCAGCCCGCGTCCGGCCGGTTCGAGAACCGCCATTTCAGGCGCACCGCGGCAGTCATTCAGAAAGAAAGCAATCGGGGATGGCCTAGCCCAGGCCGATTTTCCCCATCACCCGTGCCAGCGTCGCCGCCGCGATCGGCCGCAGCCGGTCGGCGCCCTCGGCTAGGATTCGGTCGATCTCGGCCGGCTCGCTCATGAGTCGGTGGTAGCGCTCCTGTAGCGGCCGCAGCGCTTCCACCACCACCTCTGCCAGCTCCCGTTTCAGGTCGCCGTAGCCCTTGCCCTTAAAGTGGTCCTCGATATCGGCCTCCGGCTGCCCGGTGAATCCCCGGTAAATCGATAGCAAGTTGAACACCCCCGGCCTCTTCGGATCGAACAAGATATCCCGCTGAGAATCGGTGGTCGCCCGACTAAGTTTACGGGCGACGTCGTCCGGCGAATCCAGCAGCAAGATCGCGTGGCCGCCCGATTCTTCACTCTTGCTCATCTTCTTCGTCGGGTCGTCCAGGCCCATCACCCGCGCCGCCACCGGCGGGATCGAAGCCTCCGGCACGACAAGGATGGGACCGTAGATCGAGTTGATGCGCTGAGCCAGGTCACGGGTGAGTTCTAGGTGTTGGCGCTGGTCGTCGCCGATGGGCACCAGGTCGATGTCGTAGAGCAGGATGTCGGCCGCCATCAGCGTCGGATACGTGAACAGGCCGGTCGAAACGCTGGCGCGGTCGGTTCCGGCCTTCTCTTTGAACTGGGTCATCCGCTGCAACCAGCCCATCGGGGTGAAGCAGTTGAGAATCCAGGCCAGCTCCGCGTGCGCGCCAATGTGCGACTGCACAAACAGGGCGGATTTCGCCGGATCGATTCCAGCCGCCAGCAGCAATGCGGCCACGATGCGGGTCTGCGCTCGCAGCGTCTCCGGGTCTTGCTGCACCGTGATCGCGTGCAGGTCCACCACGCAGAAAATGTTCTCGAACTCGTCCTGCGAGGCCACCCAGTGCTTAAACGCCCCCAGGTAATTCCCGACGTGCGCCACGCCGGTCGGCTGGACGCCGGAAAAAACTCGCTTCCTAGTCTTTTCGGTGTCTATCTGAGCTACTCTCCGTCGGTCGGGCGGCGACGGCGTATTCTAGCCGCGCTGTGGCCTTCGCCGCGCCAGACGTATGCCGCAGGTGCGCCGTCCTTGACGAAAGAAGCGGCGGCGGCCAGCCGGATCGCGACACCGAGTAGCAGGAGCCGGTGCCGGACCGTCCATAGTCCGCCGGCCTGTCCGATCGCGCCTACTCCTCCGGATTTCGCGCAGGCACGGAACGAATCCGCCAGCCGGTCTCGAGCATATCCAGATCGAATGCGTCGATCAGCTTTCCGTCACCGTCCTTGGTTATCCGCACGATGGGCTTTTCGCGATGTTCCCCGTCCACGTGGCCATTATGCCGCGGTGAGCAGCGTACGGACCGTCGAGTACCTCGGTGTGAGTCCCGGTCCGATAGGCGGTCATGACCTGTATCGCCTTGTCTACGATCGCGGCGTTGAGATGCGATCCCGCCGACTTCCGCAGAATCTGATACACCTCATCCGGCGGATAGGCGTCCCGGTACGGCCTTCGGGCCGAGAGCGCGGCGTAGGTGTCGGCGACCACGCCGATTTCGCCTAGTACGTGCACGGTGCCTGGCTCGTATTTCGATGCCCGGCTTGTCTTCAGCTGGTTGTCACCGATCAGGCCTCGTGGATACCAGGTACCATCCTGCGCTCATGATGTTGGTAGCAGACGTGATGGGCCAGCAGATTGCGATCGGCGTCTTTGCCCTCCCGCAGCAGCTGCCAGCCCAGGGCCGGATGCTGTTGCACCAGAGCGAGCTCCGACACCGTCAATGGTTCCGGGCTGGTGACGATGTTTCTCGGCACGAAGACCATCCCTACGTCGTGGAGCAAAGGGCCGAGAGTGAGCTGATACAGGCGCTCAAGCGGCAACCCGACCGCTTTGCCTATCATCGCCGCGACGATAGCCGAATCGACGGACTGCCCCAGCGCGTAGTCGTGATGGACGATCAACGGATCTAGCCCGTCCAGCGACTCCGCATACATGATCTCTTCGACCAGCTCCTAAACCCCATGAGGAGGTTGGCGAACGGGTCGACATCTCTTATCTATCGACGGACTCGTCCGGATTTCAGCGCGTTCTCCAGCGCCGCCGCCGCCAGCAGGGGATCGTCCTGGACGACTCCGACCGTCAGTTGCCGGAATCGGTAAATCGCATTCGACAGCTTGGTCGCGGTCCTAAAACGGACGATGGCCGAGACGAGTTCCGGCAAGTAGATCCCATCGGACTCTTCATCGTCCACCACCACCGAGGTACAGCCAAGACCCACCAGGGTCTCGATCTGGCCGGCGGTGATCGGCACACCTTTCGCCAGCAGCAGTTCGCCCCGGTCGCCAAAGATCGGCTGACCGAGAACGATGCCGGGCTCGCAATTTTGTATCAGGATTCGTTGCATTGAGGTTCGACTGGTCGTGGCGGCCGCCACCGGGTCGGACCACCCATCAGCACGCTGACGACCATATTGTGCTCTACAAGCCGCCGCCGCAGTACCTTGATAAGTGGTCCGACCGGCCTGACGATTTGGTGCTAGTTAGCCCCGAAATGATGGCGCAGCCCGTGATTCAAGATGTCCGAGGAGCACTCCTCGCAGAACAGTACCTCTGCCTCATTCTCTTCCCGTGCGAAATCCAGGACTTCGGGAACGGTGGCTGCGTGCCGCATGACGCACACGTTCGTACAGTGTGGGTCCCCGAATGAATCCTGCACGGTAGACCGGTCCGGACTGGCCGCTTCGATGACGTGCCCTACCGAATGGGCCGCCAGCCGCCGGAGCGCCGTGGCAAAATCATCGTCGTCGGAAAGCTCTCGCAACCGCAGTACCGATATCACCGCCGCCAGATTCGCCTCCGTCGCCGATAGCGCAAAGCTTGCCCCGTCCACCGTCACCATCTTTTCGCTCGCGGCCTCCAGGTCGAAGTGAACGAGCGCCACGTCGTAGTGCGCACCCATCTTCTGCCAGGGCTCATCCCGGATGACGTCGATGAAACTCTCCCCGCGGATGCGACCGGTCGCCGGATTTAGACTCTCGGTCACGTACCAGCGGGTCGACCAGTACGGACTGCCCATCGCGACTCCCGGGATGTGCCAGGTGCCAAACGGGCGCATCTCCGGCCGGCCCAGATCGA
>CAUYYU010000050.1:0-9902 GCA_963577415.1 Chloroflexota bacterium | reverse complement strand
CGACCGCCCGGTAGCCCATCTGGTAAACGGGGACCCGCACGGTGGTGAGCGGGGGGTGCAGAAGGCGGCGAAATCGGCGTCGCTGAAGCCGCGGGGCGAGATATTCCGCGCGGGAATCAATTTCCTGCCTCAGCAACCGATCATCGACAACTGCCTCACGGTGCTGGACGGGTTCCCGATCATCCGCTGGCTGGTTAACAGCTTCCTGATCGGGTTGATAATCCTGGCGACCAATCTCACCCTGACGGTCGCGGCCGGCTACGCATTCGCCCGTCTGCGATTCTGGGGCAGGGATTTTCTCTTCCTCGTGTACATCGGCGCGATGATGGTGCCGATCCAGGTACGGCTGATTCCGAGCTTCATCATTGTGATGAAAATTGGGTGGCTGAACACATATCAGGGGATCACCTCCCTGCAGCTGATCGAATTTTTCGGCGTGTTTTTGATCAGGCAATTCATGTTGAACTTGCCGCGCGAACTCGAGGACGCGGCACGCATTGATGGGTGCAGCTGGTTCCGGGTCCTGTGGCAGATAATTCTTCCCAACAGCAGGCCGGCGCTGGCGGCGCTGGCGATCTTCACTTTCACCGCCTCCTGGAACGACTTTCTGTGGCCGTTGGTCATCATCAATAAGCAGGAAATAATGACCATCCAGGTGGGTCTCGCGACCATGAAGGGCTCGGCGTTCTCGGTGTCGGGTGTGTTGATGGCAGCCACGATGATCTCGGCGCTGCCACTTGCCATTGCGTACTTAATCCTGCAAAGACAGTTCACGCAGGGGGTCATAATGAGTGGCATCAAGGGCTAATTGGAAGGCCCGGCCATCCGCGGTAACGGGAGGCTCAGCCCCGGTTCAGATCGGGCCGCCGGGCTTCGCACGGACAGGCGCGGGTTGGGCTAATCACCAGCATATAACCACCGCTCCCAACAGCGATTCCGATGCCGATCTTCCGCGACGCAAAGGCGCCCGTACGATGGCGGTCATCCCGGCCGACATGCTCCGTTCCCTCAATCGGGGCGAGATCGAAACCCGCACCCTGGTGGAGTGGTAAGCCGTGGACCAGCGCGTTCTGCTGGAGCACGCCATCCCCACGCTCGGGCTTGATTTCGCCGCGTCTTCCCTGCTCCAAGTCGCCGAGGGCCTGGCCGCCGCCAAAGTTACGGACCGTTTCAACGGCATCGCCGCTGCCATCGGCGCCGCCATTCGCGGAAGAGACGAAGAAGAACGAATCTTCCGGGCAGTGGCCACCCATCGCTCCGACATCGTGCGTATCTGGGCGTGCCTGTCCGCACGACACAACCCCCGGCCCGGCTTCGTCGATCGACTTCGAAAAGCTCGGCCCTTCGCCGCCGACGGCAACATGTCCGTGCGCGAATTCGCAATCGATATATTCCGGTCGTTTCTGGTCGAGGATCCGAAGCCCGGCCTCGCCATCCTCGTCGATTGGGCCGGCGATCCCGACCCGAACGTTCGGCGTTGCGCGGTGGAGGGCACCCGCCCCCGGGGAGTTTGGACGCCGCATATCCCGGCGCTGAAGCGAGACCCGGGTCTCGCTTTGCCACTGCTCGAACCGGTCAGGGCGGACGCGAGTCGCTACGTCCAGAACGCGGTCGCGAATTGGACGCAACCCGAATGGGCGATCAAGCTCTGCCGCCGCTGGCGGTCCGAGTCCCCGGCGCCGGCCACCGCCTACATCGTCAAACGCGCACTCCTCAGCCTGCGGAAACGGGGGTTCGAGCTATAAGCGGCGGTGGGCGATCGTCATGGTGTGCGCGCGGGCACTGGTGTTCAATTACATCAGGGCCAGAATCCATGATCGTCGTCCATAGATCCATGCTTCACGCGCGATCCAGATGGCCGCTCCGCGATCCGTGATCAGCGCGTTGGTACAACGACGACTCCGGTCCTGACAGTCACAAAGACGCCTAGAGGGCCCCTTCGGCCTCGGGATCGAGCCTCCACAAACTCCGCATCAGCAACATTATCGCCACGGCTATGGCAACCGCGAAGACGCCGGCAATCTGCATGGCGACCGGGGTTCCGTAACTCTCGGCGACCGCGGACAAGGGCAGGAGCCCGACCGGGGTGAGACCCCAACCCAGCATCCAGATTGACAGCACGCGTCCCCGCAAGCGGTGGGGGACGATGAGCTGGAGGATCGTCTGGATCATGGCCAAGTAAATGGCCTGGGAGAATCCCATCAGCATGAGAGCGATTCCGGCGCCGAGCATGGAATGGGTGAACGCCAGGACGATCACCAGCACTCCGTCCATCAGCGCCGCGAGCATTACGGCGGCGCCCTTGTACCTAAGGCGCGAGTAGGCGACGACGGCGACGGAGCCGATGATCGCCCCGACGCCTAGCAACCCGAGCAACACGCCCAGGTCCGCCGGACCGGCCTTTAAATCCTGCTTCACGAAGGCCGGTAGAAGCATCACCATGGACATGCTGAATAGAGCCGGTGACGTACCCAAAATCATCAGCGCCAGCAGCTTTCGAGTTCGCAGGACATACCGGAAGCCTTCCCCCAGCGCCTTCCGGGCGGAGCCCTCGAAACCCGGCGGCACGCCCGTCGCGTCCACCCGCCGGATGTTAAAGACCGCCAGGAGGTAGGTGCCGACCTGGGTGAAATAGACACCGGCGATGCTAATGAAGCCGATCAGGAATCCGGCGATGGTGGGGCCGATGACCCGCGAGGCGTTCATGGTGGTGGAGGTCAACGCCACCGCGTTGCTGACCAGCGGGCGAGGCACCAGGTCCGACACCAGCGCGTTTCGGGCCGGGCTGGCAAGCGCGAAGGCGCTGCCAAGGGACAGACCGGCGATGGCCAGATGCCACATCTCGACCCGGTTTAGGATAACAAGCACCCCGATGGTCAGGTCAGCGCCGGCCATCAGGCCCTGGGCCACGAGCAGCAGGCGCGGCCGGTTGACGCGATCGGCCAGAATACCGCCCACCGGCGACAGCAGCAGCATCGGGATCGAGCGAAAACCGGAGAGCAGGCCCAGCATAAAGGCCGAGTCGGTAAGCTCTACCACCAACCAGCCCTGCGAGACCGACAGCATCCAGAATCCCATCATGCTGCTGAGGTTGGCCATCCACAGGCGTCGGAAGCCGGCGTACGCGAACGCGGGAGTCACCCGGTCCCGCCAACGGGCGATGGGTCCGTTCAGACGAGGCCCGTCCCCGTTCGCGGCGGCGTCGGCCAGGGGGGCCGGCCTGTCGGTGTTCACGGCGCCGGGCGTCAGGCGGTATCGGCGGGGTCCGGCACCGGCCGGGTGGGATCGAGTACGGCCAGCAGTTGGTCCCGGAGGACGGCGATGCGACTGGCGGCTTCATCGACGGGCACAGTGGTGGCTTCGGCGTCGCCCCGCAGCTTGAGTTCGATCTCGCCGTTTTTGAGTCCGCGATTGCTGACGGTGGCCCGGATGGTCGTGCCGATAAGGTCAGCGTCATTGAATTTGACCCCGGCGGATTCTTTGCGGTCGTCGCGAATCACGCTGAGACCGGCGGACTCGAGCGCGGCGTCCAGGTCTTCGGCGGCGGCGGCGATTTCCGGTTTGTCGCCGATCTGGACGATGTGGACGTCATAGGGACTGACACTGATGGGGAAGACGATCCCGTGATCGTCATGACTCTGCGCGATTACGCAGGCGAATAGGCGGCCGATGCCGATTCCGTAGCTGGCCATGATGAGGGGTTGCTGGCGGCCGTCGCTGTCCAGGTAGGTGGCGCCGAGTTTTTCGGCGTAACCGGTGCCGAGTTGGAAGATGTTTCCCATCTCGATGCCGCGGACTTCGTGGAAGGACTCGCCGCACTCGGGGCAGGGATCGCCTTCCCGAACCGAGGCGATGTCGGCGACTTCGGCGGCGGGGAAATCGCGGTCGTAGTTAACGTTGCGCAGGTGATAGCCGGCACGGTTGGCGCCGCCGACAAGATTGCGGGCGGCGGTCACGGAGCGATCGACGACGACGCGGGCGTCCTCGAATCCGACCGGGGAGGCGTAGCCGGGAACGATCCCCGCGGCCTCAAGTTCGGTGTGGGTGGAGGGGATCAGTTCGGGCACGTTCAGCACGGCCTGGAGCTTGGCTTCGTTTACGTCGAGATCGCCGCGGATAGCGACAAATACGACTTCACCTTCGACGGTGTAGAAGACGGCCTTGAGAGTTTGATCGGTGTTCACTTCCAGGGAGCCGGCGACGCCCTCGATGGTGGTCTGGTAAGGGGTGGCGACTTCTTCCAGAGGGAGCATCGGAGAATCATCCGGCGTGGGAGGACGGCGGGTGGCGACATCACGGTTGGCGGCGTGGTCGCAGTTGAGACAGCGGAGAATGGTGTCTTCACCGTGGGGGGTGACGAGCATGAACTCGTGGGCGGCGCTGCCACCCATCATCCCGGAGCTGGAAAGGACGACGAGAGGCTCGATGCCGCAACGTCGATAGATGCGGACGTAGGCCTCCTTCATCCGCTCGTAATAGGAGACCAAATCCTCCTGGCTGGAATGACAGCTGTAGGCGTCCTTCATGACGAACTCGCGAACGCGGATGAGGCCGGCGCGGGATCGAGGCTCGTCGCGGAACTTGGTGTGAATCTGGTAGATCATGAAGGGCAGATCGCGGTAGGAATGGACGTGCCCGGCGGCGATGTCGGCGACCACTTCTTCGTGAGTCATGGCCAGGACCATGTCGTGATTTTCGCGATCGGTGAAGCGGACCATCTCGGGGCCCACGCTCTGCCAGCGGCCGCTGCGCTTCCACACGTCGGCGGGATGCACTACCGGAAGCATGACCCGCTGGCCGTCGACGCGATCCATCTCCTCGGCCAAGATTTTCTCAATCTTTTCCATGGCGCGGAAGGCGAGAGGGAGGTGGCTGTAGATTCCGGCGCCGAGCTGGTGGATCATACCGGCACGCAGCATCAGGGAGTGGCTGGGAGTGGTGGCGCCGGCCGGGTCCTCGCGGAGGGTCTGGCCGAAGAGGCGGGACATGAGCATGGGCGGTCGAGGTCCTCTCGTGGTCGGAACCTGCGGATTATAAGGTGGTTAACGGACCAGGCACGCCGGTCTGGCTAGGCTATATTGAACTAATTCTTGGGGGGAGGATTGGCTGCGGGCATCGCCGCGGCTCCAGGGTTGAGACCGTATGCGAAATCCACGTCGACATTTGACAATGCTGGTGAGCACGGCGGCGATAGCGGTGCTGGGGACGGTGCTGGTGGCGATCGATCCGGTGCAGTGAGGGAGATTGGCGGGAATCGCGGTGCTGCTGGCCGGGGTGGGGTTGATGGGGGTGGAGATGATCCTGGTGAACCTGCTCCAACACCGCGAGCGCAAGCACGCGGATGCGCTGGCTCTGGGTGGGTCCGTTTCGAGCAGGTCGGATGGACGGGCTGATCATGGCGGCATCGATGACCGGGAGGCCCGCGCGACACGTTGGGGCGGTGCTCGGGGACCTGGCCGAGATCGTGGGGCGGTCGGCGGAGAACGCTCAAATGATTACCCGGGAACGTGACCGGGCCCGGTTGATGACAATCTGGCGGACTTTGGGAACTTCGCGGTGTCTTCGTTTGAAGAGGAGCACTTGCGAAAAGCCGCGACGGCGGCGTTGCGGTCCATGTTCCCTCAGGGAGCCGGGTACATCACAGCGCTGGATCCGGGGTCAGGGGCGTTGAAGGTGGCGTAGGTATTCGGGTCGGATATCGAACGTACGGAAATGGGGGGTCTGCTGGGGAGGACGGAATGCGACTCGGCGGCCGGTTGTCGGGCGATCAGCCGGGGCGGGGCCTACGAAGGGGTGGGCAACGGCGGGCTGTGGGGCTGCCCGTACCGGCGCAGCGGAGAGGGAGCAGGCACGTTCGCGTGCGCGCCGATCGCCAGCAGCGACGGGCCGCTGGGAGCGCTTCACGTGACCCGGCCCAGCGGCGAGGAATTTGAAACCGACGAGAAGGAAATCCTGGAGGCGCTGGGCATTCAATTAGGGCTGACGATCGCTAACGGCCAGCTACTGGCGGTAACCAGAGAGCAGGCGCTGCGGCACTCGATGACGGGATTACACAACTACCGGTACCTGGTGGAGTTCCTGAACAACCAGGCGGCGTTGATCCGGCGGACGCACACGCAGGTGTCGGTGCTGATGATCGATATCGACCATTTTCGGGAATTGAACAACCATTTCGGCCATGCGGCGGGGGATCACGTCCTGCGGGCGGTGGCACGGAAATTCCGGGAAAGAATTCGCAAAAGCGACCTGGCGGACCGGTATGGCGGGGAGGAGTTCACAGTCGTGCTGCCGGGAACGACAACGGAGGGGACTGAGTTTCTGGCGGAGACGATTCGCCGGGACGTAGAGACGGAGAAGCTGACGTTTGACGGGAACGACCTGGGGGCGATCAACGTATCGATTGGGGTGGCGACGATGCCGGATCACGCGAACACGATTGAGGAATTATTAAAGGCGGCCGACGAGGCGCCATACGCGGCCGAATGAGGCGGCCGGAACCGGGTGATGACGGCGGATGGCCCGCCGGGATCAGGAGACGGACAGGGGGAAAGCCGGGACTAGGCCGGCTAGCGCGGGGGCGTCACCCGGCCAACAAATTGACGCGGGCAGGGCTATATCTGGAAGTTGCCGGGGGCGTCGAAGGACTCGAGCGGCATATCGTGGACGCGGACGCCATCACGAATTATGTAGCGGGCCGGCCGGCCGACGACTACGGAATTCGGTGGCAGGTCTTCGATCACGAGCGCCATGGCCCCGATCTTGGAGTTACGGCCGATGGTGACGGGACCGAGAATGGTGGCGCCGGTGCCGATTGTCGCGCAATTCTCGATGCGCGGGTGGCGGCGCTTACCGGGATTCTTGATGTCCTTCCACCAGCCGGTGGCCCCGAGGGTGACCTGATGGTAAAGCATGACGTCGTCGCCGATCTCGGCGGTCTCACCGATGACGATGCCGGAGCCGTGGTCGATGAAAAATCGGCGGCCGATGGTGGCGCCGGGGTTTATTTCGATTCCACCGGTGATGATGCGGCTGATCTGGGAAATGATGCGCGGCAAGACCGGAACGTCTCGCGTGTATAGCCAGTGCGCCAGGCGGTGCAGGAGCACGGCGTGGAGGCCCTGGTAGAGCAGAATTTCGAAGACGTTGTGGGCGGCCGGGTCTTTGTCGAAGACGACTTGAATGTCGTCCGGCCAGAGGGTACCCCAAGGAGTGCGGCGGCGGGCGGGCGCGGCCGGGGCAGGAGCGCTGGCGCTGCCATTGCCACGGCTCCTGGTGTCGTCGTCACAGATCGGTTCGGTCTCGACTGCCATAAATTCTATTCCATCGCTTGAAATACAAAACCCGTCCGAGAAGAACGGGTTCGTTTCCGAAGCGACCACTGCGATCGCAACCGGCATCCTAAAAAACAGAGCGCCAACACGCCCCGGTTCTATCACGGGAACCCCCCGGCGCAGCCTACTTGCGTGAGCGTTCGGCCTGCGGCTCCAGAGCGCACTTCACATCCCTGCCGGCCGCCGGGCTCGCACTGTCCCCGGCTCGCTTTCACCGACGCGGTTGGGAGTTACTCTACTCCTTCACGGCCTTTACCATATTCAGTTGTGATAGACGTGTATATCTCCGCCGCCGACAGGGTGTCAAGCAAATGTTGGGATGAGAGACTAGTGCGTTGAGAACTGCACCTTCGTCCGCGGGCTGCATATCAACCACCGTGTGGAGCCGTCCGCGGTAGCTATCGGGAACTTCCCAACCGCTGACAACGGAGGCTGGGGCTGGCATTTAGTTAATGCGCGCGCAAACCAGGCGGCGGCGCCCGCCACCGGGGCAGCGTCCACCGCGTCGATGGTCCGAGTGGGGACCCCCGCCACCATCGCGATCTCATCGCCGTCCGCGATAAGCTCGAACGCAACTTCAAGGATTCGCCGGATGAATCGGGCGTGGTGTACCGGGTAGAGATTGGGTTTGACGCTACCCGATGGATAGGCCGAGATATCGGACCCGTATAGCCCGGGGCGGGCAAGTCTTCATGGTGCAGGAGGAATGAATGGAGACCAGAAAGCTGGGGAAGACAGACATCGTGACGGCCCGCCTGGGTTGGGGGGCGCCGCCCGAATCGCCAGGCTGGAAGAATCCAATACTCCCGGCGTGGACGTCGACGGCGCAACCCAGGCACAGACCACGGAGCTGGCCAACGCGCTCCTCGACCGGGGTGTCAATTTTATAGATATGGCGGCCCTGTATCTCAACAGCGAAGAAATGCTGGGCAACGCGCTCTCCGGCAGGAGACACGAGTACTGGCTTGCCACCAAAGGGCCCGACTCCAAAGAGCACTCCGGCCCGGAGTGGTCCAGGGACTCAATCGCCCAATCGATAGATCGTTCTCTCGCAAGGCTGAGGACCGATTAGGTGGACCTGATGCAGCTACATGGTTGCACCGCGGAGGTGATTGAGGCGGGCTCCGTGATAGAGGCGCTTCTTGCGGCGAAGGCGGATGGCAAGATCCGCCACCTCGGATACAGCGGAGACGGCGAGCACGCCATGGCCGCCATCCGCACGGGAGCCTTCGACGTTCTGCAGACGTCCTTCAACCTCGTCGACCAGAGGGCACTCGAAACCATAATTCCGGGCGCACGAGGCGCTGGATCGCTGGGGGTACGGGATGGCCTCAGTGCGTTTCATCTGCGGCACCCAGGGCATCCACAAAGAGTTGGAAGAAGCGCTGTCCGAGTTCCTCGGCACCGAGGACACGATCCTGTACGGGAGTTGTTTCGACGCGAACGGGGGGCTGTTCGAAACGTTGCTGACCGCGGAGGACGCGGTGCTTTCCGACCAGCTAAATCACGCCAGCATCATCGACGGGATCCGCCTCTGCAAGGCGCGGCGATTCCGGTACGGCAACAACGACATGGCCGATCTAGAGGAGAAGCTGAAGGAGGCGGCCTCCGCCCGCTTCCGCCTGATCGCCACGGACGGGGCGTTCTCCATGGACGGCTTCGTCGCCAACCTGCCGGGCATCTGCGACCTTGCGGACAAATACGACGCGCTGGTGATGGTGGACGACTCGCACGCTGTGGGTTTCATGGGCCCGACCGGCCGGGGCACGCACGAATACCACGAAGTGATGGGCCGGGTGGACATACTCACGGGAACGCTGGACAAGGCGCTGGGCGGCGCCAGCGGCGGCTATGCGTCCGGGCGTCGGGAAATCGTTGAGCTGCTGCGCCAGCGCTCGCGGCCATACCTGTTGTCCAACACCCTAGCGCCGGCGATCGCGGGCGGTTCGTTGAGGGCGCTGGAACTGCTGTCCGCGTCCACGGAGCTGCGCGACCGGCTGGAGGAAAACACCCGTTTTTTCCGTCGCGAGCTCGCCGCGCTCGGGTTCCGGGTCAGTCCCGGCGATCACCCCATCGTGCCGGTGATGCTGGGGGAGGCGCGGCTGGCATCCGCCATGGCCGACGCTCTGCTGGAGGAGGGGGTGTACGTGATCGGTGTTTCGTACCCGGTGGTACCGGAAGGGAAGGCGAGGATACGGGTGCAGATTTCGGCCGCCCACACACCGGCGGACTTGGAATTCGCGCTGGATAAATTCGCGATGGTGAAGGCCGGGGTGGGCTTCTAGCGGGTGGCGGTCGGGGTCAGCGTAGGAGCCTCATTGTCCCGGAGGCGGTTGCTAAGGAATCGCCAACTCCGGGCGGGTCGCCAGGCTGGTCTCGATGATCTTGATGACGCACTCGCGCTCGTCCCCGTCGAGGGGCAGGCGGGGGGCGCGGACGGTCTCGTCGCCGCGCCCGATCAGCGACTGCGCCAGCTTGATGTTCTGCACCAATTTCACGTGCACGTCGAGATGCAACAGCGGAGTGAACCAGCGATAGAGCTTTCTCGCTTCCTTCCCTTTCCCTGCCCGG
>CAUYYU010000049.1:0-10404 GCA_963577415.1 Chloroflexota bacterium | reverse complement strand
CTTCGTTACGTTGAGTTGGGCGGTTGGGTCACCGCGGTCGAATTTAGACGGGGTCGTTGAACGGACTATGTAACTTTCTGGCGATCGTTGCGGCAAGAATGATGGGCGGCCTGCCGTCGAACGAACAGGAGAGAGCGGGCGGATCACGATGCGATCCTCCGATCCGTCACCATGAACCTGGAGAAAAAAGGTCCGCCGGCGCCCAAATCGTCGGGGTATCGACTGGACCGCGAGGGCACCTAGTTGAAATTTCCTGAAGTCGGGCGCGGAAGCCAGGGTGACGGTGTGTCCGCTGACGTGACCGGGACGGTGGAGGCGGCAGAACGGGACCTGTTGCAGTTGATTCGGGGCGAGTCCGCACCAGTGCTGGCGTACGCGCGGGCAGAGGTGGTGTCGCGCGGCGAGGAGAGGCTGCGGCGGATACGGAATTTGCTTGAGGAAGCTGGCCGGCCCGAGCGAAGTTATCCGGTTATTCACATTGCAGGGACATCGGGGAAGGGGTCAGTGGCGGCCTACGTGGACGCTATTTGCAAGGCGGCTGAGATCGGAGCCGGCCTGCACATGACGCCGTACCTGCAAACGCCACTCGAAAAATTGGTGTACCGCGGCCGGATGGCGACACCGCTGGAATTTCGGGAGCTGGTCGGTTGGATACGGGACTTACAAAACCGGCTGCGGTCAAAGGATCAGGGGTATGAAGCTCGTTACGGGAGCAGCTGGGTAACGCTGACGATGGAGTACTTTCGGCGGAAAAATGTGGACGTAGCAATTCTTGAAGCAGGGGCAGGTGGCAGGTTTGACTTGACGAACGCGGTGGCCCCGTTGATAACGGCGGTGACGTCGGTGGGGATGGACCATGTGAACACGCTGGGGCCGACAATCCGGGACATCGCCTGGCACAAGGCGGGAATTTTTAAGGAGGGGGCGCCGGCGCTGACGCTTGAAACGAATGAGGAGGCCCAGGCCGTGCTGCGTGCCGAGGCGAAGAGAGTGGGGGCGCGGTTCCGGATATTACGGATGGGGGCCGATTTCGTGGTCGAGCCGGGTCGCGGGGTCACATTTCACGGCAGAAACCTCCGGGTTGAAGCGGCACGTCCGCGGATGCCCGGACGGCATCAGCTGGAGAATGCGGCGGTGGCGATGGCGATCGCCGACGAAATGGCCGAGGCTGGCTTTTCGATCTCGTCGGATGACGTTGGCCGGGGAATCAGAAATGGCACGCTGCCGGGCCGACTCGAACTCGTGAGCGAGCGACCGGATGTCTATCTGGATGGAGCCCACAACGAGGACAAGGCGGTGGCGCTGGCCCGGAGCCTCGGAGCGTTGCTCGGGGACAGGCGACTGACGCTGGTGTTGGGGGTGCTGGGCTACAAATCGGTGGAGGCGGTGACGGCCCCGCTGGCGTCGCTGGCCTCGAAAATCGTAGTGACGGAGCCGCAGGTATACATGAAGCGGGCGTATCCGGCAGAGAATTTGCGAAAGATGGCGAGCAGGTATTGCGAGAACGTCGTTTGTGAACCAAATACTGGACAGGCTATGTCGACGGCGCTGGCCGACGCGAACCCGGAGGAGGTTATCTGCGTGGCCGGTTCGATGTACCTGGTGGGTAATGTGCGGTCGCGATGGTATCCGGTGGAGCGGGTCAACGCCGAAGGGAATTCGTGGCCCGAACAGGCTGGAAATTGATCGCTGACGGAGATTGCCGAAAGTAAAGTGGGGGTGATGGCAGTGATGGAGAGCATCGGAAAATGGATTGTTAGAAAGCGATAACAAGGGACGTAAACGCCGGGCCACCTAGGCTCGGATCGACCGAACAAGAGTTACCGGGTGGTCCGCTTGATTACGGGTGGGACGAAGATTTCGCTACAATCGCCGTGCTTTTGCAAATTTGGAGATGGTGATGGGATTTTCTGACGCGGTAAAAGTGATGCGCGAGCAGCGGCGATTAACCAAGGCCGAGCTTGCCCAACGAAGCAGTCTGGCGCCGTCGTATCTGTCGCGGTTGGAGTCTGGCGACTATAAGAGTCCGTCGATCGAGACGCTGGTGTCAATCTCGCGGGGGCTGGAGATGGATCCGAGGGATTTGCTGGTGCTGGCGGGATATGTTCCTGAGGACTACGCAGCGACAGCCCGCGGGCTTGCCGAGGAGCAGGTGGTTCGGTTGACGCAGGAGGCGATCCGGAGGATATCGGAGGTGGCCCGCGAATCGCTGAATGTGTCGGCGGAGACTGACTCGATATCCAGGTCGGGAGGGTTTGACCCTGAGTCGCTGGCTGAGAAGTTGAAGCAGCGGCGTCAGTTGGTGGGGTTGACCATCAATCAGGCGGCCCGACGAGCGAGGGTGCCGCTGCGGCAGATCGCGGACCTGGAGGAAGGTTCGCTGGAATACGAGCCGCCCGAGCTGCGTCACATACTGGGCGCGGGCTATGGGCTAGCAGACCAGGAGATAGGGCAGATGATCCTGGAGATGTCGTTGCACAGTCTGCTGCGGCGGCAGCCCGAGGTGGGCGAATCGCAACGGACGATGATTGTCGACGTGGCGATCGCGGCGATGCGGCGAGAGGCGACCGAGTAGCTGCGAGGATCGGCCGGGTCTGGGGGAGAGATTTGAGAGTCTGGGTGGTTAGCGCCTTAGTTGGACGGAACGATCGCGATGGCGCTGATGTCGTTGCCGGCGAGACCTTTGGCGGTCTGGTATTTGGTCCAGCCGGTCCCTGCAGCGGCGCTCGGGTCGTACCGGCTGACACCGGCGGCGGTGGCGATCCAGAGGCCACCGGCGGCGTCCTGAGCGATAGCCCGGACGGTGGAGTTAATGAGGCCGGAGTTGCCGGTATTGATGTTCGAGAAGTTGATACCCAGCCACTTGCCGAGTCCCCCGTCGGTGGCGACGAAGATTTCGTTCAACGTATCGCTGCCGAGGCCGTTGGCGGTCGTGTAGGTCGTGAAGGTGCCGGAGGTCCCACTGGCGGAACTGGCGATGACGGATCCGTTGGAATCCGATCCACACGGTGCCGGCGGAAGCGGACACAGCGACGGCATTGATATCGAGGCTGGGGAGGTTGGCGGCATCGACGGTCTGAAGGAGTGTCCAGACGTTGTTGGCGCCGTCGAATAGGGCGGCCCTGTTCTGGGTAGCGATCCAGACCCGATTTAATCCTGCGTCAACCAGATAAAAATCACGGACAGTGTTACTGGGCAAGCTGCTGGTGTCGGTGCGGTAGCGATGGTATTGATCCGTTGTGGTGGCGAGCAGTTGATCGGGGTCGTAGGCGCTGACGCCGGTGGCCGGGTGGCCGATGAATACCACCCCGCCCGGGGCTGGCGCCGGCCCGGGCGCTGATGTTGTTGTTGCCCATCCCTTCGGAAGTGATGAAGCTGGCGTCCTGGGTGAGATCGCGATTGAAACGGTAAAGCCGGTCGTTGGTGCCGGCCCATATACGGTTGTTTGCATCGACGAAGAGGGCGTTGACGGTCCGCCAGGTGGTGCCATCGAAAACCGAGAAACCGTTGCCGGCCGTCCCGACGATGATTAGCTCTTTGTTGGTATCGATGGTCGGCACGGGGGTGGCGGTGGGGGTGGGAGTGGGACCGGTCGGGGTGTTGGTGGGGATGGGTGTAGGCGTCGCCGCAGGAGTCGCCTCGACTCTGACTACCGCGTAGCTCTGGCCCGGGAGGAGGGCTCCGGCGGCCTGAAACGGCGTTAACGAGGCCCACTGGCTGTTCGGATAGGTCTGGTCGCGGAGGAAATCACCCAGGAGGGTGAGCGTGACCCGGTACCCCGGGGCGTTGTCGGGGATGCTCTCCAATACCGCAGCCTGAAAATACTGGCGGGTGATGCCAGGGGTAGCGCCCTGGGCCAGCAGCGTGCCGGCGTTACCGGTGTCTTCGCGGGCGTCGGTCTTGGGAAAGCCAAAGCTGTCGCTGCTGCCGAGGCTGTCGAAGAAGTCGCGGAAACCGGTGAACTTGCCGGTGATATCGACGTTGGACACCTTGTGTCCCCAGGGCCCCAGCGCGAGGCCGGTGTTCGGGTTGGTGATGCCGGATTCGCCGCGCTGATAGTACTGGGTGAGGGTTCCGGCTTCCTCTTCAAAGACCTCCGAAGTGGGCAGGCCCCAACGGTCGCTGCCGCCGGTATTGATGTAGTGATCCTTGAAGCTGGCGTCCTAGAATTGGCCGTTGACGACGACCCGGAGGTTGGGAATGTTGTGTCGAAGGCTGATGTTTTGGCCGGTCGGAGTGGTGACGAAATCGCTATCGAGGACGCTGACTGAAGCGAAATAAGTGGCCGCGGCTCCGGCGGGGACGGCGAGAGCCAGAGTTACGAGGAGCAGGCCGACGAGGGCGGTGAGCAAGACGAGTGCCGGGGATCGACGCCACCGCCTGGTCATCAGCTTTGCCTCCGTCGCCCTGGCGCCCATGATTTGGGGGATCCGGCGATACGCTTTCCGGTGCGTGGGCCGCAGGGCGCGCATGCTTACTGGAGATTATAAGCGCCGCTGGCTTGTTCCGACATTAAATACACCACTGGTGGGAATTCTGGCAAGAACAATTGCCTGATACCACAAGATGTTGAGGCTAATCGCGGGGCCGCGACCAGAAGGTGATAATGGCCTCTTCGGTCTCGCCGCGAGCGTCCCAGGCGGATCTCAGATGGGCGTGGTCGAAGCCGCCTTCGCCCCAAGCGCGACCGCCTAGAAGCTCCTCCACTGCGGCGGACGCGGATCGCCACCGCCGCAGAAGGCTGGCCAGTTCGCTGCGCTCCCGGCGGGAGAGGTCCAACATGCTTGGGGTGCTCCGGTGATCCCGCGCTACTTGCGACGCAGGACGAGCAGCGGGTGGCGTTGTTCGGCGCCACGGCTGGTGCGCTGAACGTACGTGCTCTGGACGGTTTCGATATGAGTAGTCGAGTCGAGGACATCGAAGCCGGCGTTTCGAAAGGCGTCGAGGAGAGTCTGGAACGTTCCGCGATGAGAATCCGTGTAGGTGATGACGGTTCGGGCGCCGGGCTTCAAGACCTGCCGAATTCCGGTAGCTAATTTATCGATCTTGTTTCCCCATTCAGCGGCTGATTTCCCCCGGACGGAGTTGAGGACGAGTTCGTCGTCACCCCAGTCATCGGCCAGGCCCAGCCAACTCTCCCAGACGAGATTGAGTTCCGAGAATTGAATTTTGTCCGAGTATGGCGGGTCCAGGAAAGCGAAATCGATGGATTCGTCCGGGATCGAGGTGAGGTCGATCGCATTGCCGACGCCGGTCCAGGAGGGCGAGGGATAGGAGGCGAACGCATGTAAGGCGTCGGCGGCGCCGATGATCTGGCCCACGATACGAGGCAAGGTGGCCATGGGACTGCGCTCTTTGCGAACTGGCGGAACGTAGTACATGCCGGGCAGATAACCGCCCCCGCCTTCGAGATGTTGGGCCTTAAGGCTGAGGCTCATCAGCGCGGCGGTGAGCAAGAGGAGGAGCGTTTGCCGATCGTCGTCGGGGAAGGTGTCGATGCCTGCACGAAGGGTAGCGATGGCGTGCAGATTTCGCGGAGTGAAAAGCTGGTGGACGCTGAAAATGCCACGCCCGAAAAGTTCAGCAGTTTTCAAGCCTGACGGGAATGAATTGGTCGGAAACCAGTGCGCCGGGGGCGTGTCAGCGGACCGGGCGATCGAGGGCAGGTCGAACTCGTGGAAGGCGGCGCGGGCGGTGGGCTCGGGATCGTCGTGCCGGCGACGGAAGAGCCTGGGGCGACAACGGCCGCGGCAGCGGGCGGCTATTTCAACGATTGCCTCGCCGTCCCGAGGACGCCGCCGAGGAAGGGCCTGCCGGCAGTGAGGACAGAGTTTCGCGCGACCATCGGCGACGGCATCCTCGGCCAGGAAGTGGGTGAGGCACGAGTTGCAGCGGTAACGGTCGCTGGTGACGGTGAACCGGGTGTCGGCGACGCCGCCGCATCGATGGCAGCGGGTGGCGTAAAGCTCGTCGATTTGATCGCCGACGCGTTGCAGCAGGGAGGCGTGGAGATTCTTGATGGAGGAACCGGAAGGTAGAGATAATGAAGTGCGGGTGATGAACGCGGCGGCCGGAGAGCGGTCGATGCCGATGCCGATTCGACCCGCCGCGGAAGCCATGAGCAGCGTGCCTCCGGACCCGCAGAAGGGGTCAAGTATGAGATCGCCGGGCCGGGTGTAGGTATCGATGCAGGTGGTGAGGACTTCGTGGGGTTTCTTGGACCAGTAGCCATGAATCCGATAGGTCGGGGTGGTGCGAGTGCCGCGGCTGAGCCGGAGGGGGCGGGTGGAGGTGAGGGGAGGGTTGGGGTGGCGGTGATGGTGAACGAAGGCAGATAGGGTGCCGTCGGTGGTTGTCTGCAATTCCGGGGACCGCGGGGAGGGGGCATGTTGGGTCGGGATGGCGCGCGCGGTGGTCATGGCAGCACCTTCCTAGCCTCGCCGATTTCTCTGCGCCAAGGATAGGCCAGACCAGGTAGGGAGCGGTGGAGAGGGGGCAGGCGGACGATTGGCGAAAATAGTTGGCCAAATGTAAAGCAGGTAACAGTAGTTCGGGTACGGGAACGGCGTAGTACCGGTAGTTCGGTGAAAATTGGACTGTCGGAAAACTGAAGAGCGAAGACTGAAAAAGGGCAAACTCGTCGCGAGGCGGGGACGCAAAGCTCAGGGGCTCACGAAGCCAGTCTAGCTGCCAGGTGGACGGAAACCCGTCGGTTAGGCAGCAGGCCGAACCGGACGGGTTTTTGCTTGCGGCGCCTGGTGGTTCCAGCTTTTTGGAACAGCGGCAAAACTGAATATCTTTTCCCCGAAAAGGGCACAGCCATCGTGAGATGGTGACGCAAAGCCACGGGACTCCAGGAGTCAGCCGGGCTGCCGCGGACACATGAATCCGCTCGCGACCATTGCGGTCCGAGCGGTTTTTCTTTTTCTGGGATAGCCCGGGTGGAGGTGGTCAGGCCCGGGATCGAGGAGTGAAGAAGGAAAACCTGACCGAGTCGGAAAAGTTGAACTCAGAAAAAGAGGACAGGTAATTCTCAGATGTTTAGCAAGACGTATCAGATGATCAAAAGTGACGAGGAAGGACAGGCCCTTGTCGAATACGGGCTGATCCTGTTCCTAGTCAGCGTGGCGAACCGAGCCCGGGTGGCGGATAGGATATGCTCGCGATTGCTCGGATTGATGTGGCGGCGCAGGTTTGGACCTGAGGACGCCCTGGCGCTGAGCCCGGTCGGTAGCGTGCACACATTTTTCATGCGGATGCCCATCGATGTCATCTTTCTTGACGGCGCCGGAATGGTGCTGGGTGTCCGGCGTTCGTTGCCGCCGTGGCGAATCGCGGCCGGTGGAACGAGGGCGCGCCAAACGCTGGAACTCCCCGGTGGAACCGTCAGGCGGCTCAGACTGCAGCCGGGAGACCACCTGGAATTTGAGCCGGTGCCGGCTTGATACCGAGAGAGACGGGGTTGTCGGCGACCGTGGGCGATGGCGGTCGCAGCGGGAGACCGGCGATAGTGCTATAAATGCTCGATTCGTTGCATGCGCCCGGCGGATGGGACCCCGGAAGCAGGAGTAGTTGATGACCGATTCGGTGACCGATCAGAAGGCGACCCCGGTGGACCTGCCGGCCGCCGCGATCGAGGACCTGCGAACCGGGATCCAGGCGTTCAAAGAGGACCCCGGGTCGTTGCTCGAGGCGTTGTACGTGGTGCAGGACCGCTTCGGTTGTGTGCCGCGAGAAGCGATCGAGGTCATATCGGAGGAGCTGGGCTACCCGGAGGCCCACGTCTATGGGGTGGTTACCTTCTACACGATGTTCTACACCGAACCCCAGGCGACCCATATCCTGCGCATTTGCCGCGATCTTTCCTGTCATGTCAACGGCGCGGTGGGAGTGATCGCGGCGGCGGAGAAGAAGCTGGGACTCCACTCCGGCCAGTGCTCCGAGGATCGGGAGTTCAAGATCGAGCAGGTTTCGTGTCTGGGGCAGTGCGAGCGACAACCGGTTCTGCTGGACAACCTGGCGGTGCATGGCTCGATGACGCCGGCCCGGGTGGAGGAATTGATCGATTCTCTCCGTGGTGAGGCGTCGTAATGCCAGAAGTACTGGTTGTAAACCGAAACCTGCAGAAGGAACAGTCCTGGCTTCTGGAGACTTACCGGCGGGACGGCGGGTACGCACAGGCTGAGCGGGCCGTGAAAGGGATGTCGCCGGAAGAGGTGATTGAGGTGGTCACAGCCTCCGATCTGAAGGGACGTGGTGGTGCGTTCTTCCCGACGGGGTTCAAGTGGAAGCTCGTTCGAGGCGATCCGAACACGCCGCGCTATGTGGTGGCGAATGGTGACGAGAGCGAGCCCGGAACGTACTGCAACAGATTCCTCCTGGAAAAGGATCCGCACGGGTTTATCGAGGGCATGATCATCGCGGCGTACGCCGTTGATTCCCATACCGGGTACATATACATCCGTGGTGAATATGGGCTCGCCATCGAACGCGTACGGGAAGCGCTCCGGGAGTGCTACGAGGCAGGGATTCTCGGGAGCGGAATCCTCGGTACGAAATTCGATCTGGACATAATCCTGCGACGGGGTGCCGGGGCCTACATCTGTGGTGAGGAGACGGCCCTGTTCAACTCCCTCGAGGGTAAACGGGGAAATCCGCGTTTCAAGCCGCCATTCCCGACAAATTCAGGCGTGTGGAGCAAGCCCACGACGATCAATAACATCGAGACTTTCGCGTGCGTAGCTCCGATCCTTGAGCATGGCGCCGAGTGGTTCAAGGACCTTGGCGACGGTGACGACAACGCCGGGACGAAGGTTTATTGCCTTTCGGGGAACGTGCGCCGGACGGGCCTATTTGAGTTGCCGTTGGGAGTGACAGCGCGGGAACTGATATTCGAGTACGGCGGCGGCATGCCGGAGGGGCGCACCCTGAAGGCGTTCAAACCCGGAGGGGCGTCGGCGGCGGTGCTGACAGCCGACGAGGTTGACGTGAAGTTGGACCCGAGCATCATGCAGTACGGCACGATCATGGGCACCGGAGGATGCATCGTGCTGGACGACACAGCTTCGATTGTGGAGTCGGCTTACCGGGACGCTCTGTTTTTCGAAGAGGAAAGCTGCGGTTTTTGCATTCCCTGCCGTCAGGGCACGCCGAACCTGGTGCAAATCCTAGAACGCATTTTGCACGGCGAGGGCTCAATGGCCGATCTCGATCTGCTTGAGTCGATCGGCGAGTCGATGGCGTCGTCGTTCTGCGGGCTGGGTCAGTTCGCCTACCGGCCGGTGGTGGGAGCGTTGCACAAATTTCGGGACGAGTTCGAAAGCTACGTCCGCGGCGAGCTGCCGGTTTCCGCTTAGTAAGCGGTGCATCCTGAAGCCTGGGGTTCCGATCGCGCCTCAGGTAGCCTGATTCGAGGTGCTTTGGGCTCCGTGATTCTGGGTGGACCAGGACAGACTTAGACCGAACGGCGGCGGTATGCGGAGCGCGGTGTGAAGCTAGGCGCCAGCGAGGAATACGCCTGCGAGACCCAGGTATATGGCCAGGCTGAGGGCGTCGTTGATGGTGGTGATAAGGGGTCCGGAGGCGATGGTGGGGTCCACGCCGCATCGACCGAGCGCAAGGGGCACGGCGGACCCTAGGCCGGCGGCCAGGGTGAGGGAAAGGGTCATGCTCACGCCAATGTGCAGACCAAGCCAGGGGTCCAACTGCCAGACGTAGGCCAGGGTACCGGCGACCAGTCCGCTGGCAAGTCCGAGCATGAGACCGTAGCGAGTTTCTCGCAGCGTCCTGCGTGGGACGGCTGGGCGGGCGGCCTTCTTGAAACGCTCCGAGCGCGGCGGCGAGCGACTGCACGCCGACACTCCCGCCGGTGGCGGTGACGATGGGGATGAAGAGGGCGAGCACGATCAGTCGCTGTATCTGATCGATATAGCTGCTCATAAGAAGGCCGACCGCCAGTTCGCCGATAACGGTGACGAGAAGCCACGGCAGGCGGTAGAACACCGGACCAAAGAGCCTGGGCCGGCGGCTGGTGGGCTCCTCAAAACTTCCGAAGACGCGGAGGAGATCCTCAACAGCTTCTTCTGTCAGAACGTCAACGGCGTCGTCGATGGTGATCATGCCGACAAGGTGACCGTTGTCGTCTACCACGGGGATGGCGAGGAGGTCGTATTTGGCCATGCTCTGGGCGACCAGCTCCCGGTCGGTGTGGGCGCTCACGCGGACAACGTCTGGATCGCAGATGAGGCCGACATCGATGTCCGGCGGGGCGGCGACGAGGGCTTGCAGCGAGACCACGCCGACGAGGGTGTCACTCGCGTCGATGACGCATAGATAGTAGATATCGTCCGCGCGCTGGATTTGCTTACGGACGCCGTTGAGGGCCTCGCGTACTGTGTGGTCGTG
>CAUYYU010000048.1:0-10464 GCA_963577415.1 Chloroflexota bacterium | reverse complement strand
GAAGATCGAAGCGGCCGGGCTCAACTTCATCGACACCTACCAGCGCGCCGGTCTGTACCCCATCGAACTCCCGTACGTCCTGGGTATGGAAGGCGCGGGCACGGTTGAGATAGTCGGCCATGAGGTGACCGGTTTCTCCCCTGGCGACGCCGTCGCCTACGCGATGACCGCAGGATCGTATGCGGAATACAACGTGGTGCCCGCCGCCGTTCTGATAAAAGTTCCCGATGGCGTCGCCACCCGCCAGGCGGCTGCCCTAATGCTGCAGGGGATGACCGCCCACTACCTGGCTCACAGCACGTTCACCCTGCAGGCCGGCGACCGCTGCCTGGTCCACGCCGGCGCCGGTGGGGTGGGCCGGCTGCTGATCCAGATGGCAAAAAAGGCCGGCGCCACCGTCTACGCTACCGTCGGCACCGAAGAGAAGGCCGAGTTCGCCCGCGAATGTGGGGCCGACGCTGCGATACTTTACAACGAGGTCAACTTCCAGGAAGAGATCATGCGACTCACCGACGGTGAAGGGGTGGAGGTCGTCTACGACTCCGTCGCCAAGGCCACTTGGGAACGCAGCCTCCACTCCCTCAAGAAGCGCGGGATGCTGGTCCTCTTTGGGAACGCCAGCGGTCCCACCCCGGCCATCGATCCGCTGCTTCTGAGCACTGGCGGTTCGCTGTTTCTGACGCGGCCGACCCTGGGCAACTATGTCGCCACCCGCGAGGAACTGGAGTGGCGCGCCGGCGAAATCCTGGGCTGGGTCCAGGACGGCTCGCTAACGCTGCGGACCGAATTCGACTATCCGCTCGCCGAAGCCGCCGACGCTCACCGGGCTCTGGAGGGCCGCCAGACCACCGGTAAAGTTCTCATCACCCCGTAGCCGCTGCGCTGGCTGGAAAGGTCCGGGACCCTTGAACTTCATCCTCGTCATGTCCGATTCGCTTCGCCGGGACCACGTGAGCGCCTACGACGCCCAGCCCGAGCAGTGGGCCTCCGGCGGTCGCTGGCGGGTCGAGACCCCCAATCTGGACCGCTTCGCGGACCGGGCGGCGCTGTTCCAGGATTTTTATCTCGGGTCCTTCCCCACCGTCCTCAATCGCCGCGAACTGCACACCGGCCGCTCGGTGTTCACCTTTGGCGAATGGGAAGCCCTGCCGGAGCACGAAATCACGATGAGCCAGGTTCTGTCCTCCACCGGTTACACCACCATTCTCGTGGCCGACACGCCTCACATCTTCCGCCGTGGCTTCAACTACGAGCGGGGCTTCGGCGGGTTCGAGTGGATCCGCGGGCAGGAGAATGACGGCCAATTCACGGACCCGCCGGAGGTGCCGGTGCCGTTTGCGCTGGAGAAAATCCGCAGCAACCTGGCCTCCTATCAGACCCACGCCCGCAACGCTGCCCACCGCGTGCAGGAAGCCGACCATCACTGTCCTCGCACCTTCCGGACCGCCGCCGAATGGCTGGAGCGAAATCACGCCAACGCTCCATTTTGTCTGGTGGTGGACACCTTCGACCCCCACGAGCCCTGGGACGCGCCGTCCTGGTACGTGGACAAATACGATCCCGGCTACGAGGGCGAGGCCGTCTCGTTTCCGAAGTACGACTTCTGGGAAAGCTTCCTTTCTCCCGAGGAGTTACGGCACAGCCACGCCCTTTATTGCGGCGAAGTTTCCATGGTCGATCGGTGGTTTGGGGAGATCCTGGATACGGTAGATAGCCTGAATCTGTGGGATGACACGGCCATCATCTTCATGTCCGATCACGGCTACTACTTCGGTGAGTACGGCCTGATCGGCAAGGCCATCATGATGGAGGATCAGCCGGCGTATCCGTTCCCGCTGCATCCGGCGGTGAATCATTTGCCGCTGATCGCGCACATCCCGGGGATGACATCAGCGGGGCAGCGGGTTAACGGGTTCGTGCAGCCGCAGGACTTCATGCCGGCCTTGCTCGAACTGGCGGGAGCGCCGGACCCAGGGACAATGCACGGGATGTCGTTCTTACCATTGGTCCGCGGTGAAGCGGAGCAGGTGCGTCCCGCCGCGATCTCCTCGCACAGCATCGTGGCGCCGGTGGCGGGGCGGCCGAGCACGATCGTGACCGAGGAATGGACGCTCATTATGGGGGCGCCCGAGACCCCGGCCACCCCCCGTCGCATCGAAGGCATGCCCGGCGGCACCGGGGTCAACGTCCTCGGTCCTCAACGACCGCCGCTGCGTCCCGAAGAGCCCGACGACTATGCCGTCCAGCCCCATCTCTACCGCACAGTCGAGGATCCGCAGCACGCTGATGACATCATCGCCGACCATCCCGATATCGCCCGCGAACTCCAGGCGTTCCTGATCGAGTACCTGGAGTCCATCGACACCGACGAAAAGTACATCGCCCCCCGCCGCGAAATGCGGTTCGAGTAAGGGCGGGGACCGGCTGGATCCGCTGGAAGATCGGACGGGCGGAGCCCACGGTTGAAGATTGTTCTAGCGTGCCGGCAGTCCAATCGGAGACCCATTTGCTCGAAGTCGGCATCACTCCAGAGAATTTGCCGCTACCGGTAAGGGTGCGGGGCCGCTTGCCAATATTTCTGAAGGCAAGCTGGCGACTGTTTGTTGCCAATCCCCGACTGATGCTTCTTTACGCGGCCTGGGCGGTGTTTTTCGCAGTTGATCGCTGGATTCTTGGGGATCCGGCCGCCATCACCGGTCCGACCGAGCTTCCCGTCGATTGGGTCTGGCCCGGTCATGCTGTGAACGGATTTCTGAGCAATACCTTTTTGCAGGTCATCGCATGCGCCGCCCTGGCCGCGGTGTTCATATTGCTGCGAGTCCGGGAACTCCGCCTAAGGAGCGGATTCGCCATTGCCCGGCGGAATCTGTTCCCGATAATCCTGCTGGCATCTGTGTGCCTTGCTATCAATCTCTTGAGCCAGCTGCTGGACGCTCTCTCGGAGGCAGAACGGGGCCGCCAGGTGACATCCCTAGCTTTGGGACTCGGCACCCTCGGCCTATTTAATGTAGTCGCCATCCTCGCCGATAGCGGCTCCGGAGCCGGTGCCGCCATCGCCGGCTCGTGGCGACTCTTTCGGAACACATGGCGCGACATAGTCCTCATGTTCATCGGCTTTTGGGCGGCGTCATCATCATCTATGCGATAGCGTTTATCTTCTTTCGTCCCGCGCAAGGCTTCGAGGGCGACAATCTGGTTTCCGTGCCCGGCCAAATCATCACCGCCATACTCTTGATCCCGCTGTCGGCCTGTTTTGCCTTCTACAACGCCCGTCTTTACCTCATTCGCCAGTTCCATCGATCCTACTGCGGACGACTCGACTGAGACGGACGCTACTTAGCGGCTGAGGGAGACGGCCATGCGGTTGACGAATATCTTCACCACGCCGAGGTCGAAGCGGCCGTCGGCGGCTTCGGTCTGAATCAGATCCAGCGCGGTCGCCGGGGAGAGCATCTGGCGGTAGGGCCGCTGGCTGGTCAGGGCGTCGTAGGCGTCGGCAACCTGAATTACGCGAGCGATGAGGGGAATCCGCCTGCCGGCCAGACTATCCGGATAGCCCTGACCGTCCCAGCGTTCGTGGTGATGCCGCACGACCGGAAGCACTGGTTCAAGGAAGTCAAGCGGCCTCAGGATTTGCTCGCTGATGGTGGGATGGTCCCTCATCGTGCTCCACTTGGAGCGGGTGAGGGAGGAGGGTTTGAGCAGAATGGAATCGGGTATACCGATCTTGCCGATGTCGTGCAGATAGCCGGCTCGCTCGCAGATCAGGCCGTTGGCTTCAGGCAGATCGAGCCAGCCCGCCAGCGATATGGCGAGCTTCCCCAGTCGCCGGCAATGACCGCCGGTGTGCTGGTCGCGGGCTTCGACACTCAGGGCCAGCGACCGGACCATCTGCTCGCGGTCCTCGGCGTCTCTGTGGCGTCGATTGAAGGTTGGAGTCGAACTCATGCGCTCCGAGCCCGCCCCCCACTGCCTCGCCTCTCACCTAGATCATCGACTAGGTGAAACCCGTCTTCTGGCCCTGGAGATCAAAGTCCGGCGCCGCATGGATGCAAACGCGGCTCTATGGGACGGCAAGCCGACGTCGCGATTTGGCCCTGATGACGGTGATGCCGATGCATCATCCCGCGGCCACTGCCGCGTAGGACCAAATTGTTGAGGGTGGACTACCATCCTGCGGGCATTCTTGTCTGTCCGGCTCGCCTCAATGACGGTTTCCATCCCAAAGGGTCCACCCTCACGTGCGTGGGGACAACGAAACTACGCTGGAGGCAAATCGTTTACCGACACTAACCTCAGAAATCCTCACCCTGTCACGACAAGAAAATCCAAATTCTTCGCCATCAGGCCCAACGGCGAATTACGCATAGGAACCAGGCGGGTGGTCCCCCATTAGTCGCCGTTGACGTGGAGTTGCCTGCGCAAGGATGTCTGGATCGAAGCGGAAATTCATATACGGTGTATAAAACTTGTGAACAAACTTACGGCCATAGTGCACCTGAAGCAGATAGCGCCCGCGATCGGTGGTGTTAGCGCTGCCCCGATGCCAGACGTCCGAGCGGAACAGCACTACATCACCGGCCTTACATAACGCGCTCTGCGGTTCCCTGCCACGCCAACTATTATCTTTACCTTTTAGGGGTGAGCGACCTGCGCGGTGACTACCAGGAATAAATTTAGTAGGCCCCAGATCCTCAGTAGTATCGTCAAGGTAGAAGTGGGCCGTGGCGATAAACACCGGTACGTTCACCTGGCGTGATATCAGCAGTTCTTCCTGCACCTCCAGCGGCTGGTAATCAACATGCAGCGCTTGATCAGGACGGCCGGGACCAGTCACCCACCCGGTCATGCCGATCGCGTGGCAATCTTCGCCCATGATGGCTTCGGCGACGTCAATCACCGGCTCTACGTCCAGATAGCGCAGAAAAAGCGCATCACGATTGAATAGCACCTTGATGTGTTTGTTGAAATCGGGCGTAGGGCCCCTGCCGCTAGGGTGGAGCTTTGACCCGAAATCGACGTCATTGGCCCCAGGATTCGCAGACACGGAATCGATCCTCGACCGCAGTAGGTTAACTTCCTCGCGATTGAGCATATTAGGTAGGTAGAGGAATCCGTCTTCCTCAATCGCATGAACCATGTCATCAAGCGTTTGTTGTGGTTGAAGATCTAGTTGATTCACGCTACTACTCTGGATTTGATACTTGATGCCAAAAAATGACTAGTGGTACTACTACGAGTCAACCCCTAGGGCCAATCCCAAAACGTCTACTTGATCACGGTGCACTCTGGACGGTGAGTGGCGCTCTGCACTAAGCCAGGAGGGATCCCCGAAATGGCAAAGCCAAGATAGCCGAATAGTATTCCATACAACCGTCCTACGCGTATCTACTGGGCCGTACTGGTAATAGCAGAGTATCTCGAGTTGGCCCCTCCCAATAGGCTGGTGCCAACCAGCCTGTATCTACGACCAGTCCAGAAGCTCCCGGCTCTGCACCTTTGAGTCGTCGACCTCTAAGCCCAGCCCCGGCAATTCGCTCACGGTGATGTAGCCGTCCACGGGCTTGACGGGCTGCGTCCAGAAGAATTGCGTAACTTCATTCCAGTGCACCAGGTATTCGATCAACGGCGCCACGGCGGGTGACTGGGCTGCGGTGAGATGCGCATTGATGGGTACAGCTCCTCCGTGCGGGATGACTTCGACTCCGAACGCCGAGCCTAGGGCGAATATCTTGAGCATCTCGCTGACTCCCCCCGCCCAAACGGTATCGGCCTGGTAGATATCCACGGCGCCAGCTTCGAAGTATGCCCTCGCACCCCAGCGGGTGTACTCGTGCTCGCCGCCGGAGATCGGTACCGGGGAGTGGGCGTTGACCCGTGCCTGGCCGTGGATGTCGTCCGGCTTCACCACCTCCTCCAGCCAGCGCGGTCGGAACTCGGCCATTCGGTTCGCCATGTTGAGGGCATACCGCACATCCCAGCTGTTCCAAGCGTCGATCATGATATCCACGTCATCCCCGACAGCCTCGCGCAGAGTCCGCACCAGCTCCACGTTTTTTTTCGCGCCCCTCTCCCCGTCCATCGGCCCGTTCCGCACGAACCATTTAGTCGCTGTGTAGCCCTCTTCCACGAAACTACGGGCGGTCGCCGCAGCGGCGTCCGGATTGATGGCAAATCCCAACGCGCTAGCGTAGGCGGGGAAAGACTTTCGGGTCGGACCGCCGAGCAACCGGTAGAGCGGCAGGCCGGCGGCTTTGCCGCGGATGTCCCAGAGGGCATTGTCGATCGCGCTGACGGCGAACATCGCCTCGCCCTTGCGACCGTGAATCAACAGCCGGTACATCTTGTCCCAGATAAGTTCGGTAGCGAGCGCATCCTGGCCGATGAGGAAGCCCTTCAGCTGGGCGGTCACGAAAAACGCCTCATTCGCGGACATGGGCCCGGCGATGCCGGTGATCCCCTCGTCTGTGTCCACGTACAGAATGACCGCCCGCACCCGCCAGCGACCGTCGCCAAGGTCATTGAAGCGATCGGCGCTCAACTCCTTCGCGGTCCCGGCGCGATGCTCCGGGTAGATGTCGATCGGCCGAATCAGCCGCTCCCGGAAGAGATCGATTTCACTCTCCAGGACGCCTTCCAACTGCTCGAAGCGAATGTCAGTGATCTTCACGGCCTACCTCCAGTGATCGCTGGACACGCGGCCTCAGGAGTGGCGTGCCAGCACGGACCCGTATCGTGTCGCAAATGCTGCGCCGGCGCAAAAGTGGGAGCAGCTGTAGCCGGCGAGCCGTCTGGAGCGACGAGTGCTCGGGCGTTTCGCCGGAGCGCTGCGCCTTCTGGCGGCAATTTCCGGTGGATTTTTGGAGCCGGGTCTCAGGCCCCCTTTGCGATGCCTGGCCATTCACTTTCGGGGAATGCCCTCATCGTCTCGGTTGAGTCTCCGAATTCACGTAATTTCAGGGCAGCCCGGGCGCAGGATTCGTCATTGGGAAACTCGACGATGGCGGCGAAGTCGTACTGCCCCATCGTTATGTAAATCCCGTTCACCTTGCCGCCGAACGACTCGACTAACTTTCGGGCCTCGGGCGCTCCTTCGGAAATGGCGTCGGTGATGGACTCGTTATCGACTCCGGCTCCGCCCGCTCCCATTTTCATCAACATTAGATAGGTCGACATACCGCTGCCTCCAGATAGCAAGACCGATTTGAGGACGACAGTATATGCGTTTGCTGGCAACGTCCGAAGACCGTACGTGAAATCGGTGACCTTGGGTCGCGCGACGGCACGCTTTATCATGCTCGGACACGTTCCGATCGAAGTCTGGGGCCGGACCGCAAGCCGGTATTGAATTGGTCCACCAGCTCCGGTCTGGAGCCTCCGTCCGCCGCGCAATCCGCCGAACGGCTCACCAGGGGAGAAGACTGCATGTCCGCCGCCACCGACCTCGACGTTCAGGCCGTAAATACGCTCCGCTTCCTCTCGATTGACGCGGTCCAAAAGGCAGAGTCCGGCCACCCGGGACTGCCGCTCGGCGCGGCGCCGACGGCATACACGTTGTTTGACCGGGTGTTGAAGTTCAATCCGGCTGACCCTGACTGGTTCGATCGAGACCGATTCGTCCTGTCGGCCGGGCATGGCTCGGCGTTGCTTTACTCGCTCCTGCACATCTTCGGCTACGACCTGTCTTTAGATGAAATAAAGAACTTCCGCCAGTGGGGCAGCCTGACGCCGGGGCATCCGGAATACGGCGAGACTCCCGGTGTGGAGACGACCACCGGGCCGCTGGGACAGGGACTGGCGACGGCGGTTGGAATGGTGATGGGCGAGCGGTTCCTAGGGGCGAAGTACAACCGGGAAGGCTTTAAGGTGGTGGACCACCGCACCTTCGTCCTCTGCGGCGATGGGGACCTTATGGAAGGCGTCGCCTACGAGGCGATCTCGCTGGCGGGCCACCTGGGGCTGGGCAAGCTGATCGTCCTGTTCGATGACAACTCGATCTCGTTGGCCGGGGACGTGGAAGCGTCCTTCAGCGAGGACATGGAGCTGCGTTTCAAGGCCTGCAAGTGGCAGATGTTGAGCATCTCAGACGCCAACGATCTGGACACGGTAGAGGCCGCCATCCAGGTCGCCATGGCCGACACCGGGCGCCCATCGCTGATCCGGGTCACCTCCAATATTGGTTTTGGCAGCCCGAGACAGGACACGCACGCGGCGCACGGGGATGCGCTGGGAGTGGATGGGGTGACTGCGACGAAGGAAAGACTCGGATGGCCGGTGGAGCCGGCGTTTCACATCCCGGCGGAGGTCCCGGCGCATTGCGGCGAAGCCGGGGGCCGGGGGGCGGAGGCACAACGGGCGTGGGAGGCGATGTTCGACGAATATCGGGCGGCGCATCCGAACACGGCGGCGGAGCTGGAGCACGCGCTTTCCGGCAAGCTGCCGCCCGACTGGGACGCCGATTTCCCGAGCTGGCCGGGCGATTCAGACGAGGTCGCTCTGCGCGACGCGTCCGGCGCGACGGCCAACGCGCTGGCCGGTCGGCACCCGACATTCTTCGGTGGTTCGGCCGACGTGGCGCCTTCCACCAAAACATTCCTCAACGGCTTCGCCGAATTCATCATCGAGGCTGACGACGGCCCCAACGTCCGCTTCGGCGTCCGCGAACACGCCATGGGGGCCATCTGTAACGGCCTCGCGCGACACGGCGGCATTCTGCCGTTCGCCGGGACGTTCTTGATTTTCGCCGACTACGTCAAGCCGGCGATGCGGCTGTCGGCGCTGATGGGCCTCAAGGTTATTTACATCTTCACCCACGACAGCATCGCCCTGGGTGAAGACGGACCCACCCATCAGGCCATAGAGCAGCTGGCCACTTTGCGGGCGACGCCGGGCTTGGAGGTCTATCGACCGGCCGACGCCAACGAGGTGGCGGCCTGCTGGCGCACGTTCCTGCCGCGGCCGGGGCCGGTCGCCCTCGCGCTGGGCAAATGGGCGATACCGGTGTTCGACCCGGAGAAGCACCCGATCGCGGAGGGCGTCTCCAAAGGCGGATACGTCCTTGAAGGTGACGGCGACCCGGATGTCGTGCTGATGGCGACGGGCGCGGAAGTGCATCACGTTCTGGGCGCCAGGGAAATCCTGGCCCAGAAGGGAGTCAACGCTAGCGTCGTGTCCCTGCCATGTCTGGAAGTCTTCGACGAGCAGGATCAGGCCTACCGTGACCAGGTTCTTCCGCCGGGCGTGCCGAAAGTCGCGGTGGAAGCGGCGGCCTCGATGGGGTGGCACCGATACGTCGGGGAAAATGGCGCGTTGATAACGCTGGACCGATTCGGCGCGTCGGCTCCGATGCCGGTGGTCCTGGAGAAGCTGGGATACAGCCCGGCGAACGTAGCCGCGACGGCTCTAAAATTGCTGGGTAAGTAACGGCCCGGACGGGCGATAGAAACCGGTAAGAGGGTTCCGTTGCGCTGGCGCAATTATATGGATAGAAGAGCCGCCGACCGGGCTAGGGGTATATTCCGTGAATCTCGGTGGCCTCGGCGACGCGTCTGACGGCCAGCATGTAGGCGGTGCCGCGCAGATCGCAGTCTTCGCGCTCGTGCAGGTCCCAGACCTGATCGAAGGCGGTTCGCATCATATTCACCAGACGGGATTCGATCTCGTCGGAACTCCAGAAGAAGCCCTGCAAATCCTAGACCCATTCGAAGGAGGAGACGGTGACGCCGCCGGCATTGGCCAGGATGTTGGGCAGCACCATGATGCCGCGGTCCAGCAGGATGGCCTCGGCTTCGTGGGTGGTGGGACCGTTGGCGCCCTCGGCCACGAGCCGGGCTTTGACGCTGCCGGCGTTGGCGCTGGTGATCTGGCCCTCCAGGGCGACGGGCTTGCCGGTTACGACGGCCGGAACGGAGTAACCCCGGTGCATGCTGAAGGTGTCCATGATCCAGGCCATGATCTGGTCGTTGGTGCCCACGTCCGGGGCCGGAATATCACGTTCCGGACCGATCAGAATGGAAATTGCGATGGCGTAGCGCCGGGTCAGGTTCTCGAGTTCCCGTGGAGATAGGAGCTTCGGATCCACGGCCACGCCGCCCTTGGCACCGCCGAAGGGAATCTCGACGACGGCGTACTTCGTCCAGGCTGGCGGAGGGTTGGTCTCTCCGGCGAGCCGGGTTGTTTCCTTGATGGCCATGAGTTGTGCGCCGCCTCTATCGCGCTGGGGTGGTGCCGCTCCGGAGTGTAGTCAAGGTCGGCCTGCAAGATCGTTGCAATGGTTACATGATTGGCAGGCAGGCAGATTGCGGTGGGCCGGACCGGTGGGTGGGCTTTTGCGAGCGGCGGCTAACGAAAACGGCGTGCCGGCGGCGAGGGTGATCTCGTTGACAATGGAGGCGCCGACCGCCTAGTATTCTCGCTTGTCTCCCCGGTCTGCGAAGAGCAGCCCCGTAAGGTCCGTAGCATTCC
>CAUYYU010000047.1:0-10631 GCA_963577415.1 Chloroflexota bacterium | reverse complement strand
AGCGCAGACGTTCTCGCTGCCGAGCAGGCCGGGGGGGCGGGTGTTGGACGAGATCGCGCGGCTGGATACGCTGGTGACGGTGGTGGATGCGAAGAATTTCCTGGAGGATTTTGGATCGCTGGACGAAGTGGGCGATCTGGGGCTGGAAGGCGAGGTGGACGATACGCGGGACATCGCGGAGCTGCTGGCGGAACAGGTGGAATTCGCGAATGTGATCGTGGTGAACAAGACGGACCTAGTGGATGAGGCGGACGTGGAGGGTCTGAAGGCGCTGCTGCAGGAGTTGAATCCGGGGGCGACGGTGGTGGCGGCCGAGCATGGCCGGGTGCCGCTGGAGACGATTTTGAATACCGGGCTGTTCGACATGGAGGAGGTATCGAAGGCGCCGGGGTGGGTGCGGGCGCTGAACGCGGAGGTGGGACACGATCACGCGGACGGGGAGTACGAGCATCAATTCGAGCGATACGGGATAGAGACTTTTGTCTACCGGTCCAGGCGGCCGTTTCACCCGCAGCGGCTGGCCGATCTGCTGGGAGGAGACGGGCTGGAGCACGTGTTGCGCTCGAAGGGTTTCATCTGGCTGGCGACGAGATCGGACGTGGTGGGGCTGTGGTCGCAGGCGGGTGGGGTGGTGAACATCTCGCCGACGGGTACCTGGTGGGCGGTGGCCCCGGAGGAGGAGTGGCCGGACGATCCGGAGGATCGAGCTCACATCGAAAGCGAGTGGCACGGGGAATACGGAGACCGGCGGCAAGAACTGGTGCTGATCGGAGCCGGGATGGACCGGGAGGCGCTGACCGCCAAGCTGGATGGCTGCCTGGTGACGGAGGAGGAGATGGAAGCGGGTTCGGACGGGTGGAGGAAGCTGGACGATCCTTTCCCGGATTGGCTGGAGCCCGACGGGATGTAGGCCGGCTCTCGGTGCGACGGACTGAGACGGCGGGGTGTCGATCTGAGAAGATAGAAGATGCGGCGCGGCACAGAGGCTTCGTGCCGCAGAACGCGGAAATAACCGGCTGGCGCTACTGGCGAAGGGAATGGGACGATGGCCAAAACGGTGCTGGTGCTGGGTGGCGGAATCGGTGGAGTGGTGGTGGCGCGGGAACTGCGAAAGTGGCTGGGATCGTCGGCCCGGGTGATCCTGATCGACAAGGACGGAAAGCATCTCGTCGCGCCGGCTTTGCTGTGGGTGATGGAGGGAAGACGCAAGTCCGAGGCGGTGGTGAAGAACCTGGAGCGGCTGCGGCGCAAGGGGATCGAGGTGATAGTGGGGGCGGTGACGAAGATCGACGCGGAAAACAGGCGGGTGGAGACGGAGGCGGGCGGGTTCGATTTTGACGCGCTGGTGATCGCGCTGGGAGCGGAGACCGCGCCGGAGACGATGCCGGGGTTCGCGGAGACGGCCGTGTCGCCCTACACGCTGGAGGGGGCGGTGGCGACGCGGGACGCGGTGAGCGAGTTCGACGGGGGCAAGATCGTGGTGATGGTGGCGAGCCTGCCGTTCAAGTGCCCGGCGGCGCCGTATGAGGCGGCGTTGTTGATCGATCACGGGCTGCGCAAACGCGGGGTGCAGGGAGGGGTGGAGATGGAGTTTATAACCCCGGAGCCGCAGCCGATACTGGTGGCGGGTCGGTAACTGGGACAGATGGTGGAGGTGCTGCTGGCCGGGCGGCGAATCACGTACCGGCCGAATCTCACGCCGGAGTCGGTGGACGTGGAAGGCAAGGCGGTGGTGCTGGCGGGTGGGGTTTGACCTGCTGGTGGGAATCCCTCCGCATCGAGCGCCAGCGGTGGTGCGCGAGTCGGTACTGGCGAACGAAGCGGGCTGTATTCCGGTGCATCACAACACGATGGCGACGGCGGTGTGAGAGGTGGTGGTGGACCGAGCTAGGGTGGATTTAGCGGGCATGGTGGGTGTGTCGGTATAACGCCGAAAAGGGGCTGCCGAGGACCGATTGCGTGGGGGAAGAGGCCCTGTTAGGTTGAGTCCCTAAATCAGAACCGGGCTAGGAAGACGGCTACGGTCCGGAAACGGAGCTCAGGAATGACGCAGAAGGTACCGGTGACGCTCGCGCACGGAGATGGGATTGGACCGGAGATCATGGCGGCGGTGCTGCAAATCCTGGACGCGGGGGGGGCGCGGCTTGAGACGGAGACGATAGAGATCGGCGAGGCGGTCTTTCTGCGAGGGAACACGGCGGGGATCGAGCCGGAATCGTGGGAATCGCTGCGGCGTACGAAGGTG
Source organism: Chloroflexota bacterium (assembly GCA_963577415.1). GTDB lineage: Bacteria > Chloroflexota > UBA11872 > UBA11872 > VXNJ01 > JASLPR01. Next base: position 8,386 of record CAUYYU010000047.1, on the reverse strand, counting down.
TTTCTGAAGGCTCCGATCACCACTCCCCAGGGTGGCGGATTCAAGAGCCTGAACGTCACCACGCGGAAGACGCTGGGCCTGTACGCGAACGTGCGCCCGTGCGTTTCGTACCACCCCTACGTGCAGACGAAACACCCGGAGATGAATGTGGTGATCGTGCGGGAGAACGAGGAAGACACGTACGCCGGGATCGAGCATCAGCAGACGGCGGACGTGATGCAGTGTCTGAAGATCATCACCAGGCCGGGTTGCGAGCGGATCGTGCGATTTGCGTTCGAGTACGCGGTGCAAAACGGCCGCAAGAAGATCACCTGCTTCGTCAAAGACAACATCATGAAGATGACGGACGGGCTGTTTCACCAGGTGTTCGACGAGATTGCGCCGGAGTATCCGGACATAGGGGCGGAGCACTGGATCGTGGATATCGGGGCGGCGAAGATGGCGGATACGCCGGAGATCTTCGACGTGATCGTGATGCCGAATCTGTATGGGGACATTTTGTCGGACATAGCGGCGCAGATCGCGGGGTCGGTGGGACTGGCGGGGTCGGCGAACATCGGTGACGGAGGGGCGATGTTCGAAGCGATTCACGGTTCGGCGCCGAGGCGGGCGGGGCAGAATCTGGCCAACCCATCGGGCCTGTTGCACGGGGCGATAATGATGTTGGTGCATATCGATCAGCCCGATGTAGCGGAGTTGGTGCACAACGCGTGGCTGCGGACGGTGGAAGACGGCGTCCACACTTACGATGTATATGGCGGCGAGTACAGCACGGAGAAGGTGGGGACGAAGGAATTTGGCGCGGCGGTGGCTGCGCGAATTGGGCAGCGGCCGGAGAAGCTGCCGCCGGTGAGCTACGCAAAGGCGCCGAAGCAGGCGGCGGCGGCGCGGGAGTCCAAGCGGAAAAGTATGAAGAAGGAGACGGTGGGCGTGGACGTATTCCTGGCCTGGCAGGACGGGACCCCGGGCGATCTGGCCGATCTGGTGCGCAAGATCGAAGGCGGGGGACTGGCGCTGGAGATGATCGACTCACGGGGAGTGAAGGTATGGCCGGATGGATTTCCGGAGACGATGCTGGGGGATCACTGGAGATGCCGGTTCCTGCCCAAAGAGGCTGGCCGGGTGGTTTCCCACGGGGAGATAGCGGGGCTGTTGCAACGGGCGGCCGACGCCGGGCTGGACTTCATCAAGACGGAGAATCTGTGCACGTTCGACGGCGAGCCGGGTTACTCGCTGGCTCAGGGACAGTAGGCGGCCATGAGTGATTCTGGCACCGCGCGAGTCGGCGTGGTTATGGGGAGTACGTCGGACTGGGACACGATGCGGAACTGCACGGCGATGCTCAAAGAATTTGGAGTGGCGTACGAGGCTAAGGTGCTGTCCGCGCATCGCACGCCGAAGGAAGCGGCGGACTGGGCGGCGGGAGCTTCGGACCGGGGGATCAAGGTGATCATCGCGGCGGCGGGCGGCGCCGCTCACCTGGCCGGGGCGATGGCGGCGCAGACCGTGCTGCCGGTGCTCGGGGTGCCGATGACGGGGTGGGCGCTGGACGGGCTGGATTCGCTGCTGGCCACGGTGCAGATGCCCCGGGGCATCCCGGTGGCGACGCTGGCGATCGGCAAGGCGGGAGCGGTGAATGCGGCGCTGCTGGCGATCGAGATTCTGGCGCTGAGCGACGATGGGTTGAGCGGCAAGTTGCGAGATTACCGGATGCAGCAGGCGGAATCGATACTGGAAGCGGAACTGGAATAGGGAGAGCCGGACGCCGAAGGAGGGACGGATGAGCGAGGACAGGTCGTGGTCGGAGTTACTGCGGGAAGTTGGAAATAAGGCGAAGGCGGAGGTTAGGGGAGAACGTGCGGAGGAGCTGAAGCAGAAGCTGAGGCAGGCCCGTGATGGCATAACACGTGCCCTGAATAGCGAAGACGCTCAGCGGGTGAAGGACAAGCTTGACGAGTTGGGCAGCCGGGCGGAAGAGGCCATGGATCGCACGGTCAAAAGTGAGGCAGCGCGGGAAATCGTGGATGGCGCTGAAGAGGTGATCGACGATCTGGGCGAGGGGCTTAAGAAGCTGGTCGGCGAGCCCCGGCCGCCGGAGGAGCGGCCGCCGGAGGACGCCCGGAAGTAAGGATGTTATCGGCGGTCCGCCGCCCGGAAAGGATCGACTGACATGGTCACGTTTCGCTGTGCCGTCCACCAGATCACCTGGGAACGGGGCCTGGAGAAGGCGCTGGACGACATCGGCGCGTGGGGATATCCGGGCACGGAGACCTTTTCGTAATGTGGTGCAGGAGTTCGCCGGGCGCGAGGCGGAGATCAAGGCGATGCTCGACGCCCGCGGATTGCAGCTCGCGGCTCTGTACAGCGACGACAACATGTGCGAGCCGGGCGTTGAATCCGAGGCGATCGAGCGCAATCTGGAGATCGTCCGATTTCTGCAGGCGATGGGCTCGGACATCCTGGTGTACGGTCCGGGCCGGCCCCGGCCGGATCCGATTGAGACGCTCCATTACGAGGTAATGAAGCGGATCGTGAACGAGGTCGGGCGGGCCAGCCAGGAGATGGGGGTGACCACAACGATCCATCCGCACTGGCAGACGTTGATCCAGGAACGCGACGACATCACGCGGATCTTCGACATGGTGGACACTGACGTCGTGAAGCTGGCAGTGGACCCGTCGCACATGGTGAAGGCGGGTTACGACCCGATCGAGGTCTGCGAAATCTACGGGGAGATCGTCCGGTACATGCACATCAAGGACTTCTCGCAGGAGATGAATACACCGGAGAACAATGGGGTCAATGACGAGGGCTTCACGGAACCGCTGGTGTGGTTCACGGAGCTGGGGCAGGGGGTGATCGATCACAGGGGCGTGGTGGATGCGCTACGGGGGGCGGACTATGACGGCTGGCTGACGGTCGAGATCGACTTGTCGCAGACGACGCCGACGAAGAGCCTGGAGATCAACAGCCGGTATTTGATGGACGAGCTGGGGTTCGATCTAGCCGGGGAGAACCATTAGCGACCCGCCGCTTTAGTCGGCTCCGACGGTTCAATGGCGCGGCGGATCGTTAGTAGATGGAGGGCCCGCTGCCTAGAAATTAAGGTGCGGGCGGAGGCGATCGAGGACGGTGGCGAGCTCTCGGATATCGTAATCGTCTAGAGCGAGGGTGCCGGGAATGCGGGTGCGGGCGTGGGCGATGACACCGCGCGTGACGAGGACGTGTTTGAAGGCGCCGAAACCGATGAGGAGGTAGAGGTTGATCAGGGGCAGGAGGGCGTCGAAGATGTCGCGGGCTTTTTCCTTATCGCCAGCGTGCCAGGCATCCCAGATGGCGACAAAGACCTCGACGGTTTCGGCGGCAGGCATGAAGCCGGTGGCGCCGCGCTCGAGCTCGGAGAGCATCCAGCGGCCAAAGGCGCCGCCGAAGATGCCGACTTCCTTGCCCTGGAGGGCATCGACGACGATGGAGAGGTTGTGGGCGCTGGGGGGACGCTCTTCCTTGACGTATTGAATGAGCTCGATTTCGTCGATGAGATGGGCGGCGAATTTGGCGTCGACGCCGTTTTCTGCGTTCTGGAGGAAGATGGGAAGACCGGCGCCGGCGATGGCTTGGTAATAATCGAAGATCTCGTCAAGAGAGGCGGAAGCGACGTAGGGCGGGAGGGCGATGACGGCGTCGGCTCCGGCTTCAGCGGCGTCATAGGCATAGGCGGCGGCGACGGAGGTGGTGGGCGCGGCGACGCCGACGACGACGGGTACGTGGCCAGCTGCGGCGGCGATCACGGTGCGGACGCCGTCGTGACGTTCGGCCTCGGAGAGGTACTCAAACTCGCCGCCGAGCACCGGGTAGACAAGACCATGAGCGCCGCATTTCAGGCAGAAATCCACTTGGGAGGTGAGGCCGTCGTGGTCGAGCTGGTCATCCTCGGTGTAGGGAGTGGCAAGGACGGGGTAGATGCCGCGCATTCGATCGGCCATGGACGGGCTCCTTGTGGGAATTGGAGGGTCTAGCTCGCCAGGTTGTCGATTGTTACCGGTTCGATTTCGTCGGCGGGGATGAATTTGAGCACCCTACCGTAGAAGTGCAGTTCCGCCTCTAGGGCGCGCTTTACGTTTTCGGCCCGGCGGAAGCCATGCTGCTCACCGGGGAACTCCAGCAGCGCCACCGGGATTCCTTTATCGCGAATCGCGGCGGCCATGCGCGCGGACTGGTCGGGCGGGACGATTCGGTCTTCGAGTCCCTGCAGGAAGATGACGGGGCAGGACAGCCGCTCGGCGTTGTCGATGGGCGAGCGTTCGCGGTAGAGGTCTTCGCGCTCGGGGTAGGGTCCGATGAGGCCGTCCAGGTAACGGGACTCGAATTTGTGGGTGTCGCGGGCGAGAGCACCGGCGTCACTGACGCCGAAGTGGCTGACTCCGGCATGGAATAAATCGGTGAAAGTCAGGGCGCAGAGGGTGGTCCAACCGCCGGCGCTGCCGCCGCTGATGGCCAGTCGGTTCCCGTCCACGTCGCCGCGTTCGACGAGGTAGCGGGCGGCGTTGGCGCAGTCCTCGACATCTATGATTCCCCAGGTTCCGTTCAGGCGCTCGCGGTACTCGCGGCCGTGGCCAGTGCTGCCGCCGTAATTTACGTCGACAACCGCGATGCCGCGGCTGGTCCAGAACTGGACGCTCAGGCTCAGAGTGTGGACGGCGGCGCCGGTGGGACCGCCGTGGCTGTGGACGATGAGGGGCGGCAGCTTGTTCGGCGGGGGCGCGTAGTCCGGGTTGGTAGGGGCGTAATAGAAGGCGTGGGCCTCGCGGTCGTTCTCGGTGGGGAAGGTGATGGGTTCGGCGATTGAGACGAAATCCGGGTCGAGCTCGGTCTCGCTGGATCGCTTTAGCTCGGTGACCTGGCCGGATTCGAGGTTCAGGCGTACGACGGCCGATCGGTGGGTGGCCGACGAGCCCAGGAGGACGATGTCATTGCCCGCTGTGCGGATGGAGGAGAAGGAAGAATACGGGGAGTCGATCTCCGTCAACTTGCCGGATTCAGGGTCCAGGGTCGCCAGGGTCGAGCGTCCGTCTCGCGCGAAGGCGCAGGCAATCTGGCCGGAGGCGAAGAAGGCGTAGGTGGACATGCGAAAGGCCCACTGCGGCAGGCCGAACTCGGTATCCATCGGAAGTACGGGCTGGACTTCGCCGTCGCGCTCGCGATAGAGGTTCCACCAGCCGGTGCGGTCGGACACGAAATACAACTCGCCGTCGGGCGACCACTCGGGCTGGAACAGCGACACGCTGTTTCCTCCGGATACAAGTCTGTTCCCGGACAATCTACCGTCGGCGGCGATGTCCGCGACCCACAACTCGGTGCCGTCCCAGGGCATATTCGGGTGGTCCCAGGAGAGCCACGCGAGTCGGCGGCCGTCGGCGCTCAGGCGGGGATTCGAGTAGAAGTCGGCGCCCTCCACGAGTGTCTGCGGCTCCGGCGGCACAGCCGGCGACACAGTCGCTGTATTCAACCGGATTGAGACTATGCGATTCGTGGCTTCCTGGCCTTCGGAGGTGTGATCTTCGGAGACGGCGATGAGGAGGTCGCGGGTGGTATCCAGGTCGAAGTCGGCGAAGCGCAGGGCGGACTCGGGCGTGAGTGACGCCGGGTCGGCTCCCGGCTCCTGTCGGTAAATCCGCTGGTCGGAGAGGTTGGCGAAGTAGCAGACACCGTCGAACACGCGAAACGAGCCGCCGCCGTACTCATGCACGAGCGTCCGCGCGCTGAAGCCCGCAGGCGTGATGTCCGTGGGGGGATCGCCGGCGTGACTGACGACGTAGCGCGCTGCGTCGGCCGGCCGCATCTCTAGCCAGTACACGTCGTCGCCGTCGGTCTCTACGTCCAGCAGGCGGATGCCCCCGCTGGCGATTAACTCGGCCGTGATCGGCGAGTTCCAGGAGCCGTAGGATTCGATCTTCTTGGACGTCACGGTAGGATTCCCCTTGCGTACGCGATCAGGCGTTCAGGATGAGCTGGATCGACACCTCGGTCAGCCGTCGCAACTCATCGTGTGGCATGAACTCGGTCACCGCGTGGGCGTCGTGGTAGCCCGCTCCCAGGCAGGCCGTGGTCATCCCTTTGGCGTTAAATTCGTGCGCGTCGCTACCGCCGCCGGTGGGGACGTGATTTGGTTCGATCCCGGCTGCGCTTATCGCGCGATCAGCCAGATCCAACGCCACGTTTCCCGGTTCCAGTTGGTAGGCCCGCACGAACGGCACGATCTCATATTCCACGGTGCCACCGAAGTGCTCCGCCGCTTCATCCATCGCCTCACGCATGGCCTCCACCTGCTGGTCCAGCCGTTCCTCGCTCAGACTCCGCGCCTGGGCTTCCATCTGCGCGTGCGGGGCCATAATGTTCGCTGCCTGCCCGCCGGTCACAGTGCCGATGTTCGCCACCGTGCCCGCATCGACTCGGCCAAGCGGCATGTTGGCGATGGCTCGCGACATCATGAAGATCGCGCTCACCCCGGCCTCTGGCTCAATACCCGCATGCGCCGCCCGTCCGTGGAATTCGGCATAAATTCTCCGGGTTCCGGGGGCTTGGGTCACCACGTTTCCGACCGGCGAACCGGCGTCCAGGACGAAGCCGAGTGTGGCATCGATTGAGGCGGGATCGAACGCCTTCGATCCTATGTGTCCGACGTCCTCACCTACAGTGAAAACCAGATCGACCGGCCCGTGTGGGGCTCCCGACGCTTCCACAGCCAGCACCGCCTCCACGATCGCTGCCACGCCCGCCTTATCGTCGGCCCCAAGGATCGTGCTGCCGTCCGTCCCCACCCCGTCCACGTCCATCCGCGTCTGCAATCCGATCGTGGACTGCACCGTATCCACATGGGCGTTCAGCATGATCGGCTCGCTATTGCTGTCCCGCGCCGTCCATGCCCCGATCAGATTGCCAATCCCGTCCCGCTTGAAGACGATCCCTACCGGTTCCAGTAAATCGCGGAGTATCGCCACCGCCCGGTCCTCTTCCCCATGAAACGTGTCTACGTTCAGGAGCGCCAGGAAGGTCTCCAGCAAGCGTTCGGTCCTGGGTTCTGGGCTTGACATAAAAATTGCCGCTCCCGGCACGTGACTTGGCGTGGCGCATTATGACCCAAACATCAAAACCCGTTCCCCGTCATAATTGCCTGTTGGAGCCACGCGACAGCGCTAGCGAAAGGTCCGAAAGACTGAATCTTGTTCTAGTCATCATCGATTCGCTCCGCCGCGACCACGTCGGGGCCTACGGCAACGACTGGATCAGCACCCCTTCCCTAGACTCCCTGGCGGTTGAGTCGGCTCGCTTTACCAACATCTACCCCGAGGCTCTTCCCACGCTCCAGGTCCGGCAGTCCACCTATACCGGCAACCGGCTCTTTCCCTTTAACAACCACGCCTCGAAAAAGGGCGATTTCGTCCGATGGCCCGGCTGGCATCAGGTGGACGAACGGCAGGTCACGCTGGCGGAGATCATGGCCCACGCCGGCTACCGCACCGGCCTGGTGACCGACACCTACCACCAGTTCAAGCCCTCCATGAACTTCCACCGCGGCTTTCAGCAGTTCACCTGGATTCGGGGACAGGAGGCCGACGGGTACGGATCGTCGTCGGTGATGGCAAACGTCGATCTCTCCGATGTCATCCATCCAGCCTTCCCCGGCACGCCGCGTGAATGGGCGTTACGGCGCTATCTCGCCAACACCCGTGACCGTCATTATGAAGAGGATTATTTCGCCCCACAGGTCTTCAGGGCCGCGATGAATTTCGTGGAAGACAACCACCGGGACGACTTCCTTCTGGTTGTCGATTCTTTCGATCCGCACGAGCCCTGGGACCCGCCGCCGTGGTACGCGGAAATGTACGATCCGGGCTACGAGGGCCGGAATCTCATCTGGCCCACCTACGGTGATACGGACATGCTCTCGGCGGCCGAGTTGGACCATATCCGCGCTAACTTTGCCGGCGAGGTCACCATGGTCGACCGCTGGCTCGGGCGTTTCGTGGACAAACTTCGTGATCTCAACATCCTCGACGACACGCTCCTCGTGGTCCTATCCGACCACGGGATGTCGCTCAACGAGCGTGGGGTCATCGGCAAGTACGAAGAACAGGTCTACCCCGAACTCACCGACATCATCATGCTGATCCGCGATCCGTCCGGCACCGGAGCCGGGCAGGTCGTTGACGAATACGCCTATGACCACGATGTCCTGCCTACTGTCCTGGCCCGCCTCGGCCTCGAGCCGCCGCTACCGGTCGACGGCATCGACCTCGCCCCGGCCATCGCCGGCGGATCGACCGGACGGGACTACGTGACCTGTTGCTTTGGCCAGTACCTCCAGTACCAGGCCCCGGATTGGTGG
>CAUYYU010000046.1:0-10895 GCA_963577415.1 Chloroflexota bacterium | reverse complement strand
TTGCTGGCCGGTTTGGGAAGGGGATGGTTGGGGGTGCCGCTCTGGTTGGGACTGTGGGGTCTGCTGATCAGCTGGGGGAAGGGCTTTTTTCTCTATAACCCGATTATGTGGCTGGCGGTGCCGGCGGGAATCTGGTTCGTGCGCCGGCACGGATGGCAGGCGACGCTGTTCGTCGGAATTCCGCTGGTGTACCTGGCCATCTACAGCAAGAAGGAGGTCTGGTACGGCGGAAATACGTGGGGGCCACGGTACCTGCTGCCGGTCATCCCGATGTTGATAGTGATGTCGGCGCCGCTGTATGAGTGGGTGCTGCCGCATCGGCGCCGGTGGCCGCTGGTGGGGCTGGGGGCGGTGCTGGCGATAAGCGTGTCCGTGCAAACGCTGGGGGTGGCGAAGGACTTTGACCTTTACCTGAGCCTGTATGTGGACGAGATCGTGGAGCAACTTCCGGAGCACGGAGCCGTGTACGGCGGGAGCGAGTATCAGCGCTGGTCGTCGATTCAGCCGGAGGGTGATCTGGCGGCGGTGCTGTATTCGTACCAATTTTCGCCGTTGCTGGCTCACGTTTGGCTGCTTAGGGCGGACGCTCTGGAACTGCTGTTGCCGGACAGACTGGATCTGGTGGAGGAGGCGCTGGTGCGGACGCCGTGGTCGCGGTTTGGCATTGAGGCGGCGGCGGCGCATCCGCAAAACGCGATGGGGCTGGATTTCTGGGGTTTTACTCTGTGGGCCAATTATTTCAATCACGTGGGGTTGGTCGCCATCGTTATGGGGGCATTGATAGGATTGGAGCTGATCGCGCTGACGGCGCTGGGTCTGTTGCTACGTTCGCTTACGGTCCCCAGAGAATGGGGCCGGCGGCTGGCGGACTTCGCGATTGTGCTGTTCGCCTGCGGCGCGGTAGCCTTTAACACGCTACATTTCATGCTCTAGTCCCGGCAAGTCGCTGGGGTTGAGGAGAGTAGTTCTCAAGATGGCCGAGTCGGAAATCAGTGCCGAGTTAATGGAGATACTTGTTTGCCCAAAGAGCCACGGGGCGCTGGAGCAGCGAGGAGACTGGTTGTACTGCGAGGAAAGCGGGCTTCGTTACCCCGTACGTGACGGTATCCCGATCATGCTTATCGATGAGGCGGAACCAATTCCGGACGCGGAAAAGGGCGAAGCCGCGGCCGAATGAACAAGATCAGTTCGGCTCGGGACCTGGTCACGAAGCTCCGCCGGCATCGAGCGATCGTCCACCCGCGCACGGGGCGGTTTGGCTATCACTGGATGAAGGGCACGATCGAGCTGCCTTATCCGCCGCTGAAGATGCATGTGGAACCGACCAGCAAGTGCAATCTGCGCTGCATCATGTGTCCGCAGTCGATGGATGCGGTGGGCGATGACGTGGGGTACATGGAGATGGATCTGTTTCGCTCGATCATCGACCAGGCGCGGGGCAAGGTACGGGAGATCAACCTGTTCCTGCGGGGCGAATCGATGCTGCACCCGGAAATCTTTGAGATGGTGCGGCTGTGCGCGGAGGCGGGGATCGTGTCCAACCTGAGCACGAACGCGACGATGTTGACGGAGGACTACAGCCGGCGGCTGCTGGACGCCGGGCTGTCGAAGATGACGGTTAGCTTCGACGCGGGACTCCCGTCGAAATACGAGGAGATGCGCAAGGGGGCGAAGTTCGATCGCACGTTGCGGAACGTGCTGCTGTTCCTGAATGAGAAAAAGCGGCGCGACGACGGACAGCCCTACATCGTGATGCAGGTGATTCAACTATTCGAAAAGGGCGAGACTCGCAAGGTGCCGGAAATACCCGCTGACTTCGTGGTCCGTTTCGACGGCCTGCCGGTGGATGAGTGGGATACCTTCTGGGCGCATGGTTGGGCGGGGACGATGGGGGATGACGGCTCTCCGTATACGGCGATGCCGCACGGTTCGGAATACTTCCCCTGTAACTGGCTATGGAAATCGATGGCGATTTACTGGGATGGCACGGTCCCGGCCTGCTGCGCGGACTTCAGCGGGGACCAGATCATCGGCGATTTGAACCGGCAGTCTCTGCTTGAAGTCTGGAACGGCCCGCCGATGCAGGCGCTGCGGGCGGCGCAGGTCAATGGGCGGCTGGAGGAATATCCGCTGTGCGCGGGATGCGACGCGATCTGGCAGGACGGTACGAAGTCGTGGGACGCGTTTTCGAGCGTGCGATCGCTGGTGACGCGAGAGCCGTTACCGGAGATGAAGCCGCCGCCGTCGATTCCGGTGGAAGAGGCGAATCCGGTCGGATAACGGCTCTCGCGCTTGAGGGGTGTTGCTCCGGCGGCTCGCGGTGCGGTATCTTCCGGGGCTGTGGCCGGGAGGGGGTTGCACATCGCCCATAGCCCGAGCCACCGGCAAGGTCGTTGCCGGATCGGCGTCGAGCGCAGCACCGATATCAGCCCCGTTGAAGGCTCGCCATGACCACGGAAATCTTCCTGACGCTACTCATCCTCGCGGTGGCGGTGGCGCTATTCGCTTCGGGCAGATTTGAGTTCGATCACATTGTCCTCGGGGTGTTGGTGGCGCTGTATTTCGGCCGGCTGGTCACGGTGGACGATCTTTTTCGAGGTTTTTCCAATCGAGCGGTGATCACGATTGCGTCGGTGTACGTGATCAGCGCCGGAGTAGCTCGGACTGGGGTGGCGTATGCGGTTGGCCGGCAGATCGGACGGCTGGCCGGTAATAGCGAAGCGGCGCTGATTGCGCTGACGATGCTGGGCGCCGGGGTGCTGTCGGCGTTCATGAACAACATCGGAGCCGCCGCCGTAATGTTGCCGACGATCGTGGCGGCGGCGCGTTCGATGAACGTGCCGGTCTCGCGGGTGCTGCTGCCGCTGGCGTACGGCTCGATGATGGGCGGGGTGCTGACGCTGGTCGGGACGCCGGCCAATCTGCTGGTGAACGGAGTGATGACCGCCGATGGGCACGAGTCGTTCGGCCTGTTTGAGTTCGCGCCATTTGGCGGGGCGGCGCTGTTGACCGGAATCATCGTGATGGTGTCGTTCCGCCGGTGGATTTTGCCTTCGCATCCGGCGGGGGCGGCGGTGGAGGAGATGATGCCGCACGTGACGACGGGCCACGAACCGTACCGACTGCGGGAGAGACTGTCCGAGCTGGTGGTCCCAAACGGATGTGGGTTGGACGGGCGGACGATCGTGGATGTGGGGATGGGGCACAACTATGGCATCTGGGTGCAGGTGGTAATTCGAGGCGAGCACCGCATTACCTCGCCCGACGTGCACACCGCGATCGTCGGCGGGGACCGGCTGATCGTGAGCGCCCGGGCCGAGGACCTTGCCCGGTTCGCCGAGGACCTGGGAGTGGAGGTGGATACGGAGCGGCAGCCGCGATCGGCGGATTTCTTCGCTGATGACATGGAGGTGGCGGAGATAGCGGTGATGCCGCGCAGCGAGAACATCGGCAAGACCCTGCCGGAGATCCGGTTTCACGACAACTACGGGGTGACGGTGCTGGGCATCTGGCGCGACGGACGGCCGCACCGGACCCACCTGGCCGAGATGCCGCTGCAACAGGGAGACGCGCTGCTGGTGCAGGGTCAGCCGCCGCGTTTGCGGGAATTGCGCAATGACGGTGACGATTTCACCGTGGTGACCGACGATAAAGGCGTTCACTTTCGCAAGGGGAAGGCGCTCTGGGCGGTGGCGGTGCTGCTCCTGTACGTCATCGGGATGGCGTTCGGGCTGGCTCCAGTGGCGGTGGTTGCGCTGGCGGGAGCCGGGGCCATGGTGACGGTGGGGGCGATCACGATGGTGGAGGCGCGGCGCGCCATTGACGCGCGGGCGATCATCCTGGTGGGAGGGATGCTGGCGATGGCCGAGGCTATGCGGTCTAGCAACGCGGCCGGCTTCCTCGCCCAGTCGATTGTGGACATCACCGGAGACGCCGGCGACGCGGTGGTGCTGGCCGCAATTTTGCTCCTCTCGTCGGCGTTCGCGATCATGATCAACAACCACGTGACGGCGGTGTTGATGACGCCGCTGGCGCTGCAGGCGGCCCTGGTGATGGGGATTGGAGTGGACCCCCGGATGTTTGCGATGTCGGTGGCGCTTGGCGCCGGCAGCGGCTTCGCGTCGCCGTTCTCACACCCGTCGAACATCCTGGTTATGGGACCGGGCAACTACCGCTTTAGCGATTACCTGCGGGCCGGGATGCCGTTGCTGGTGGCGGTGCTGGTGGTCGACTTCGTCATGCTACTGGTGGTATTCCGCTAGCGCGGTCACAGACCGCTTTCTTCCTGAATCTACTGGGGCCGGTTGCGGTTGGGGATGAGCGGTCAGCCAGCGCCCGCCCGGGTGGCGACGACGAATATCTCGGAGGGCTCGTAGAGTACTTCCACCAGCCGCTGAAGCGCGTTCGCGATCTTTTCCAACTGGTTCTCCAGGTGATCGATGCGCATTTGCTGGTGGTGGATCGTGGAGCGCATTTCCGCCGCCAGACGGCTGCGCTGAAACTGCGAGGCCACGGCTCCGGCGAGACGGGGCTGGGAGTCGGGCGTGGGATCGGTCGGAAATTTAATTTCGGACAGGTCCAGATCGGCCGGGTCGATGGCGAAGCCGCGGGGTGACGAAACGTCTACTCCGGAGGCCGTGACCTCAAGCCCGGCCTGGCCACAGAGGAAGGCGAGCGCCTCGATGTCGTAGGGGCGGGCGTGGGAGGGGTCGCGCCAGAACTCGTGGGTGATGGTGGGCAGGCTGCCGGGATTCGGAGACACTAGGCAGAGGACGCCGCCTGGCCGAAGACCGTCGGCTGCGGCCCGGATAAGAGCGGCGGTGGCGGCGGGCTCGAGATGCTCCACCACGTGGGCGCAGAATATTCCGTTGAATTCGTCCAGGTGGGCCGGGAGAAATTCGAGCGCATCGGCGACTTCGGCCCGGAGCCCGGCGGAGCGAGCGGCCTCGACGGCGGCCGGGTCCAGATCGATTCCGAGGGCGTCAAATCCTCTATCTTTGGCGGCGTCAAGAAATTCGCCGCGACCGCAGCCGACATCGAGCAGTGGCCCCTGTTCCGCAAAATATTCCAGATAGGGTTCGCGGGCGGCGCGCACCGTATCCCGGTCGAATTCTCTGAAGCGGTACCAGTCGAAACTCAAGCGGGCTCCCCCGGGTATGGCCGGCGCCCGCCCAGAATATACGGAGTGCGGCCGATCAGCGCTCGAACCAGTAGGCGAGGTATTTCCAGCGGCCCCAGAAGCGATAGATACGCTCGGCCCGAGCGCGGGTGGGACGCTCGCCTTTGAAATGGGTGGCGGTGACGTGGCTCATGAATGCCGAATCGACCGGCAGAAAGTCGTAACGTTCGACCAGAGCCAGGATGCTGGCGGCGGCGTAGGGGCCCAGACCCTTGATCTGCATGATCCGGTCCTGCAGTTCGGAGGTGCTGGCGTGGGGATCCTCCCACAGTGACAGGTCCAGATCGCCGGTCACGATGGCCCGGGCGATCTCGGAAAGCGTGGTGCTGCGATAACCCAGGCGGGCTCTTTTGGCGAGCGTGGTTGGCCGCCTCTTCGCCAGCCGCTCGGGAGTCGGGAAGCAGCGGTGGCCGCGGGGGGTGCGGGCGCCGAAGGACTTTACGAGCCGCTCGGACATGCCGCGGGTGCCGCCCCAGTTGACGTTGGTGGTGCACAGAACTTTAACGATGTCTTCCCATAGCGTGGGCGAACGGAGCATGCGGCCAAGACCTTCGTCGTCGACGTGGCGCAGGCGTTTGCGTGTCTGGCAACGGCGCTGAAATTCGGTGAGGTCGATATCCAGCATGAGCATGCGGGTCGCGACCGCGGCGATATCAGGTTCCGGGGCGGGGCCGGTCCATTCGACCGCGATTTCGTCAGTCAAGGGTTGGCTGATGCTGAGGTCGGTGGGGTGGCCATTCAGTTCGGCGGCGGTGGCGATTACGCCGGCGTCCTCGTCCCAGCGAAATGGGGGCAGGTTCCACCAGCCGTGGGCGCGAACGACGCTCTCCAGGTGGAAGCGCGGCGGCGCCGCCAGCCGGAGAGTGCGAGCGGATGTGGGGTCTGGCGGTTGGGACATTGGCGAGAATTTTAGCGAGGAGAGCGATCTTGCGCGGGTGGTTGAGTCTGGCCGGGGTTTGATCCGATGATGGCCGACCGGTAGGCTCGCGCGGATTAATTTGTTTCGAGTTTCTGGGCCGGTCGCGGACAGATCGCGAATTCACAGGGAAAGGCGCGCTGATGCCCCGAAAGCCGATGAATGTCGTCTTCATCACGACGGACCAGATGCGGGCGGACTCGCTGGGATGCGCGGGCAACCCGATCGTGCGCACCCCGCACCTGGACCGGCTGGCGGCCGAAGGTGTGCTGGCGGAGCGGATGTACGTCGCACAGCCGCTCTGCATGCCGTCCCGGTCGACGATCATCACGGGCACGACGCCGCGGGCGCACGGCGTCTGGACGAACGGCATCGCGCTTGATCCGGACGTACCGACGTTTGGGCAAATGTTGTCCGACGCGGGCTATCACACGGCACTGATCGGCAAGGCGCACTTTCGACCCTACGGCTTCGACGGCGGCGAGGCCGATCCGGCCGAGGTCGAGCGCGAGGACACCTGGGGCCAGGGGCTCGTACCGGAGGACTGGCATGGGCCGTACTACGGGTTCGATCACGTCGACCTGACTCTGCGGCATCACTACGTGCGCCAGGGACACATCGGGCGCGATCTGCGGGAACGGGCGCCGGAGGCCATCGACCTGATCGGCATCGAGCACGCGCTTGAGGAGCCAACCTGGGATGGGGCCTGGAAAAACGGCCTGCCGCTGGAGCATCACCCATCGACCTGGATCACCGATCGGACGATTAACTACCTGGAGAATGCCGGCGAAGAGCCGTTTTTCGTGTGGGCGTCGTTTCCGGACCCGCATCATTCGTTCACCGCTCCGAAGCCCTACTGCGACGCCTACGATCCGGCGGACATGCGGATTCCGGAGTTCACCGATGCCGACCTGGACGGTAAGCCGCCGCATGTGCGGGAGGTGGTGGAGGGGCGGGTGGAAAAGCATGAAGGCTGGGGGGCGGGGGCCGGCGATCTGCCGGCGCTCACGGACGCCGACTGGAGGCAAATCCACGCGCAGTATTACGGCATGGTGGAGTTGATCGACCACTCCGTGGGACGCATCCTGAAGTCGCTGGAGGAGCGGGGCCTGGCGGAGAACACGGCGGTGATCTTCACCAGCGATCACGGTGAACTGTTCGGCGATCACGGGCTGCTGTACAAGGGGCCGTTTCCGTACGAGGGCCTGTACCGACTGCCGTTCGTAGCCCGGATCCCCGGGGTGACAAAACCGGGTACGCGGGCGAGCGGGCTGGGCACGTTGCTTGATCTGGCGCCGACTTTCGCGGACCTGGCGGGAGTGGAGTCGTTGCCGTCGTTCCAGGGACGGTCAATGCTGCCGTGGTTGGGTGGCGAGGAGGGGCGGGAGGCGGTGCTGGTGGAGTTCGTGTCCCGCTACTACCCGGAGCTGACATTGATGACCGCCGTGACGGAACGCTGGAAGCTGACGCACTACCCGAATTGGGACCGGGGCGAGCTATACGACTTGCACGACGATCCGGGCGAGCTGGTCAACCGCTGGGGCGACCCCGCGGTGGCCGACGTCCAGCGAGAAATGGAAGGCCGGCTGCTGGATCTGACGGCGGGGGCGATCGGCCGGCTGCCAACTCCCCAATCCCACGCCTGATAGCGGGTGCGCTTGGGTCCCGCTGCGGCCGGACGCGTATCGTGGCCCGACCTGCGTGCAGGTCGGGAGGCCGATTAGGCTCTACCCATGGCGCCGAGTCGCAAACGCAAAACCCTCCGTCGCGTTCATATTGCAGACGCGATCTATTTTGTCACCGCGTCAACCCGCCGCAAAGCGCCGATTTTTCGAGGTAATGCCGCCCGCGTAGTCGCGGATTCCTTTCGATGAATCCGCTCTGAAGGTCGGGCACGCGTTCTCGCCTGTGTGGTCATGCCGGACCACTTCTATGCCGTTCTGCAGCCCGCTGGCGTCCTGCCTATCGGCAAGGTGCTGGCATTTCTGAAACGCGTTTCCGCCAACTCCATGCGGCGACACGGGTACCAGGGTCGTGTATGGGAAGAGCGCTTCTACGACCGGGTTATTCGCAGTGAAGAGGAGCTGAGCAATGCCGTTACCTACATCCACGAAAATCCGGTGAAGGCCGGCCTTTGTGACGAGAACTCGCAATGGTCCTGGAGCACCGCCCATCCCTCCGTGCTTTCCGATCTCGACCTGGTCACGATCCGCTGGAATGTCCCTACCGCGACCTCAACAGCGATCTGGACGCCCGTGGTTTAGGATTTTTAGTGCGTCTTTGAGTAGATACATTGCACCGGATGGTGGCTGCGGCCGGCTCAGACGTTCAGGCATCATCCCGACCTGCACGCAGGTCGGGATACCGGGCATTTGAAGCGGGCCGAGGCCGCGGGGTCAGGCGGAGGCTTTGCCGTCCTCGGGTTCGGGGTCATCGAAGATCTTGACGGGCTGGCTCATGAAGTCGCCGTTGGCGATCATCAGATGGACGCCGTCCTCCAGGCGGATGGTGGTGGAGCGCAGACCGATGGACTGGACCACACCACGCATGCCGCGAATTTCGATGGTCTGGCCGGTGCGCACGCGCTGCTCGGACATGGTGATGACGCCGGCGATCAGGTTCTTGGCCAGGTCCTGAGCGCCGAAGCCGATGCCGACGGAAAGACCGCCCAGGGGCACCAGGAGAATGGCGAGATCGAAGCCGATGGAGCTGATGGCGATGTAGATGCCCATGAAGAGGATCATGAAGCGGAATCCGCGGGCGATTGAGTTCTCGACGGTTTCGCCGAAATCGACCCGCCCCAGGATGATTCGCCGTAATAGGGGTGTCAGGAAGCGTGAGAGCAGCCACGCGACGAGAATGATGACCACGACCTGGATGAGCGAAAGCAGCGAGAGGTCGCGCTCCTCGATTTGAGTGATCGGGGTGTTGAGAACGTTCCAGATTTCGGTCCAGATGCCGTCCAATCCGCTAATCCTCCCGGCGGTGTTTGCCTAGGTCGCTCCCGGTGTCGCCGACTAGTTTACGGTTTCTGTCGATTGCCATCAGCGCCGGGAAAGCGAAACTGCTCTTCTTGCAGGCCCAACACGTGGGCGACATTCATGGTCCCTTTAGGATTGCAGGAATTGGAGGACGTCCTCCCTGCCGGAATCGATGATGGCGATGTCGGGTGGCTCGATGTCGGATTTCAGGCCGGTCTCGGAAATATTACAGACGACGCGGGCATCGGTGGGAAGCTTGCCGTCGCGGACCAATTTCGCCAGCGCCGGCAGGGTGACGCAGCCGGTGGGCCCGGCCCAGATACCCTCGAGGCGGGCGAGGCGAGTCTGCCACTCGACGATCTCAGCGTCCGTGGCGGCGGCGCCGAGTCCACCGGCGGCGCGCAGGTCGTCGAGGACCCAGTCACCTTTCGGACCCATGTCGCCGACGGCGACGCCCTCGGCCATGGTGTAGTCGATGGTGATGGGCACGCGCGGGCCGCCTTCGTTCAGGGCCTTGACGATAGTGTCGGCGACGCTGGACTGGGCGGCGATAGGGATGGGAACGCCGGTGGCGTGACCGGCGGCGTGGAGTTCGCGGAAACCTCGCTGGGAGGCCAGCAGTATCTCGCCCACACCGACCGGGTAGACGACATAGTCGGGGGACTGTAGACCCATCTGCTCGAATATCTCGTAGGCGAGGGTTTTCTTGCCATCCTGTTTGTACGGATTGCGGGAAGCGCCGCCGTCGAAGACGACGCGATCGTCGATGGCCCGGTCGTAGCCACCGATCATGTCGTCATAGCCGCCGCGGTACATCATGAAATTGGCGGTGAGGGCGTTGACGTGGCAGACCTTGGGTCGGCTGCTGGATTCGGCGGAAAGGACGAGGGCCTTAATGCCGGCGCGGGCGGCGTAGGCGGCGATGGAGGTAGCGGCGTTGCCGGTGCTGACGACACCGATGCGGTCGAAACCGAATTGTAGGGCGGCGGACACGGCGGTGACGGCGCTACGGTCTTTAACGGTGCCGGTGGGATTGAGACCGTCAAATTTTATCCAGAGGTTGTCGAGTCCGATCTCGGCGGCGAGCCGGGGGACGGCGATGAGGGGAGTGCTGCCCTCGCCCAAGGTGACGAAATTGGCGGGATCGGAGATGGGCAAGAGCTCGGCGTAGGGCCAGATGCCAGGGCCATCGAGGTCGCCGAACTGGACGCCGGCGATGCGGTCGAGGTCGTACTCGACGAAGAGCAGGCCGCCGCAATCGGGGCAGTTGAGCAGGTATTCGAGCGGGTGGGCGCGATCGCAGTCGATACAGCGCAGAGCGGTGGCGGCCGACAACCGCGGGCCTCCTTCATGGGATGGAACGATTAAGGGTAGTGGTTGGGGTGCGGCGGACCAACGCGGGGACGCAAAAAGCGGGCCAGATTTCTTGAATCCGGCCCGCTGAGAGTGCGGCTGTGGTTAGTTGGAGCTAGGCAGTATTGGAATGCCCTGTACTTTGCGGGCGCAGCTGGCGCATTCGGCGGCGCCGGGAAGAAGATCGAGCCGGGCCGGCTCGATCTTCTTCCCGCAGACATCACAGACGCCGCTGCTCTGGCCCTCGGGCAGAGAATGCAGGGCGTCGTCGATAGCTTCCTGAATAAGCTGCTGACTCTGATCCTGACCGCTGTCCGCGAGTCCGTCAATCAGTGGTCCCGATGAATCTGACATGGCGGCTTACCTCCCGTCGTAAGTTTTGAGTATTCGGATAAGTTGCTTGCATCTTGAATACCGCGCCGCTGTAGGCATGGTTGTCGAATGTTTTAACCTGAGTATCGGGGAG
>CAUYYU010000045.1:0-10918 GCA_963577415.1 Chloroflexota bacterium | reverse complement strand
TCGTCGGGATGGTGGGCGAATCCGGCTGCGGCAAAACGGTCACCGCCCTTTCTGTTCTGGATTTGATCGACCCGCCGGGCCAGGTCGTAGGCGGCGAAGTCGTCTTCAACGGGCGCGATCTCCTGAAGCTGGGCGGCCGGGACCTCCGCCGCATTCGGGGCAACGATATCGCCATGATCTTTCAAAACCCGGTCGGTGCGCTCAACCCGGTCTTCTCAGTGGGCCGTCAGCTTTCAGAGGCGATCCTCGCGCACCAGGACGTGAGCAAACAGCAGGCTCGCGAGCAAGCCATCCAGTTGATTGAGCGGGTCGGCATTCCCGATCCCGTCCGGCGTCTCCGGCAGCACCCGCATCAGTTCAGCGGCGGCATGGCCCAGCGTGTTGTAATCGCCATGGCCCTCGCCAACCAGCCCAAACTCTTAATCGCCGACGAGCCCACCACCGCCCTCGACGTCACGATCCAGGCCCAGATTTTGGATCTGCTGCGCGAACTCAACCAGGAGTACGGCATGGCCGTCATCCACATCACCCACAACATGGCTCTGGTTGCGGAGAGCTGCGATCGCACCATCGTCATGTACGGCGGCAAGATTTCCGAAAGTGGCCGCACCGAGACCGTTTTCGAGCGCCCCCTGCATCCCTACACCCAGGCGCTGCTCGAGTCAGTCCCCAACCTCGAGGACGACGAGCAGGATCTCGTGCCGCTCGAAGGTTTTCCGCCGGACATCACGGAGGAATGGGTCGGCTGCGAGTTCGAGCCACGCTGCGCCCAGCGGATCGACCGCTGCGCTCTGGAGAATCCCGCCCTGCGCGACGCGGAGCCCGGGCACGCCGTCCGGTGTCACCTTTACTGATGGCAGCCACCGGTCCTGCTCTGATTGAAGTTCAAGGTGTCGTCAAAGATTTCGATCTGCCCGGGAGCAAGCTCTTTGAACGAGGACGCAAGCTGCGCGCCGTCGCCGGCGTCGATCTCACCCTGCACGAAGGGGAAACGATCGGCCTCGTGGGTGAGAGCGGCTGCGGCAAGACCACCCTCGGGCGACTCATCGTGCGGTTGGAGACGCCGACCGCCGGCCGTATCCTGTTTCGCGGCCGCGACATTCAGGCCGGCGGCTCGAACGAGCAGCGGTCTCTCAGCCGCACCATCCAGATGGTCTTCCAGGACCCGCTTGGCTCCCTGAATCCGCGCAAGCGCATCCGCGACGCCATCCGCGAGCCGCTGCTGATCAACGACATCATGCCTCGTTCGGAAATCGACGCGCGCGTGGCCGAGCTGCTCCACGAGGTCGGTCTGTCGCCGGCACTCGGGAATCGCTATCCCAGCCAGGTCAGCGGCGGCCAGCAGCAACGCGTGGCCATGGCCCGCGCAATTTCAGTAGAAAGCCCGGTGCTGGTGGCCGACGAGCCCCTGTCCTCGCTCGACGTCTCGGTGCAGGCGCAAGTTCTGCGGCTCATCGAGAACATCCGCGATCGGCGTCACCTGAGCATGCTGTTCATTTCACACGACCTGGCCGTAGTGCGGCGCCTCTGCGACCGGGTCGCCGTCATGTACCTTGGCAAGATCGTCGAGGAGGGGGCCGTTGCCGACGTCCTGCGACGGCCGCGGCATCCATACACCGTCGCCCTCCTTTCAGCCGTGCCCCGCGTCCGACCCGGCGAGCGCACCCGTATCAGGCTGCCCGGCGAGCCCGCCAACGCCGCCAACATCCCGTCCGGCTGCCCCTTCCACCCGCGTTGCTGGAAGGCCGACGACAATTGCCGCACCGTCGTCCCCCAACTTGATGCGCTCGGCGACAGGCGTGTCGCCTGTCACTTTCCGGAATAGGCCGGTGGGCGTCCTTGATGGCAAAGTCGCGATCGTCACCGGCGCCGGCGGGCCGCTCGGGATCGGTCGCGCGATCGCTCTGGCCTACGCGAGCGCAGGCTGCCAGGTGGTGGTTGCCGGTGGACGGGCCACCGAAGACGTAGCCGCTGAAGTCCGGCAGACTGGCGCCTGCGTGCTGGCCTTACAGACGGACGTTTCGCGCCCCGAGGATGTACGCGTCATGGTTGACCGGACCGTCGAGGAGTTCGGACGCTTGGACATCATCTGCAACAACGCCGGCATCCTGCGTTACGGCAGTCTGCTCGAAATCAGCTTGGATGACTGGACCCGTACTCTGGCCGTCAACCTCACCGGGCTGTTTCTCTGCACGCAGGCGGTGGCCGCCTACATGATCGAGCAGGGCAGCGGCGGTCGCATCGTCAACATCTCGTCCTTGTGCGGACACATCGGCTGTCCGAAGCAGGTGAGCTACGCCGCCTCCAAGGCCGGCGTGGAGGGTTTCACCAAGTCCATCGCGCAGGACCTCGGCAAGCATGGCATTACGGCCAATTGCATCGCCCCCGGCGGTGTGTACACGGGTATGGCTGGAGGATCTCCGCCGCCGAATAAGCTGCCAGTGAAGTGGGACGGCGGAGCGCTACCAGAAATGTCCCTACCCGGCGACCTGGCCGGTGCGGCGGTCTTCCTGGCCAGCGAAGCCTCGAACTGGATCACCGGAACGGTGCTGGTTGTTGACGGCGGCCGGCTCGTCCGATGAGCTTACCCGTGCTCACCAGACCAGCTTTCGACTCTGTCTCGCAAAGGTGGGACTGAATAGCCTCCGTAAAGATCGTTCTCATCGGCGCCAGTAGCGTCTTCGCTCCCTCCATCGTGGCCGACCTCTGGGACGCCCGGGAGGACCTTGCGGGAGCACCATGGCCCTGTGCGACCTCGACGCCGGCAGCCTGCGAATCACGACTCAAGTGATCCAGCGCATGATCGACGAGCGCGGCATGCCCTATCGGTTGGAATCCTCCACCCAGCGCCGTGACCTGCTGGACAGCGCCGACTTTGTCGTTGTCGCCATCGCCATCGATCACCGGCGGCTCTGGACGATCGATCTCGACATCGCCCAGCGGCATAGCCTGATCCTGACCACCGGCGACCCGCTGGGCCAAGTCTGGGATTATTTCGGCAATTCCTTAGAGGACGTCCCCACCCCGTTCGACGGCGATGTGCTGGCCATGACCACCGCGATGGCCGTCAGCGCCGCACGCTTGGCGAACAGCGATTCGTGGCCGGACCGCACCGTGACCGTAGCTGAATTCGCAACCCCAGAGAGGAGCCGTGATGACTGACACGAGCGCCGCCCGAGAGGCAGCTTTCAACGCGTTCGATCGATGCCTCGAAGACCACATACGATCGTTACAGGAATTTGTGCGCATCCCTAGCGCGCGCGGGCAAGAGCTCGCCGCCCAGGGCTGGCTGGCGCGCCGCATGCGAGACCTCGACCTGACGGTGGAATTGATCGACTGCGACCCGGACGCGCTCGCCCAATACCCCGGCTGGACGCCCACCGACTGGTCATACGAAAACCGTCCCAACCTGGCCGCCGTGTGGCGTGGGGCCGGCGGCGGACGATCCCTGATCCTCAACGCCCACGTAGACACCACCTCGCCGGAACCCGTGGAGCTCTGGTCGCACGATCCCTGGGGCGGCGAGATCGTCGGCAACCGGCTCTACGCCCGTGGCGCTCAGGACGACAAGACCGGTTGCTGCGAGATGCTTTTCGTCGTGCAGGCGCTACAGGACGCCGGGTTCCGCCTGAAGGGCGACCTGATCTTGGAAACTACGGTCGATGAGGAGTGCTCGGGCAACGGATCGCTCGCGCTGGCCGCCCGGGGCTACGAAGCCGACGGAGTATTGATGCTGGACGGCACCGGCCTGGGTCGCGCCATCGTGGCCCACCCCGGTCACGTCGCCTTTCGAATCACCATCCATGGCAAACCCGCTCCGTATGTGGCGGCCACCAACGGCGTCAACGCCATCGAAAAAACATGGGTGTTCATTCGCGCGCTCCGCGATCTGGAAGCCAGAAAAAACCAGCACATTCATCCCCGCTGGGCGGGCACCGATCACCCTATCCACTTCAACGTCTACGGTATCGTCGGCGGTGAGTGGGTGGGCAACGTGCCGGGACGCTGCGTGTTGGACGCCGTGATCGGCTTCATGCCCCCGGACGACCTGGCCTCCGCGCGCGCCGAGGTCGAAGCGACCATCGCCGCCGCCGCGGACGGAGACGAATGGCTGCGCGAACATCAACCACAAGTTACGTTTGAAGGGCTGGGGGTCGAACCTCTGGACATGGGCGATGACAATCCAGTCGTTGCCGCCCTCGCAACCGCGCATCAGGCCGCCACCGGGAAACCGCTCAAACCCATCGCCATCACCGGATTCTGCGATCTGCACCAGCACAGCCTGCGCCGGCACACCCCCGGCTGCCTTTTCGGACCGGGCGGAGGTGGCGGCCCTCATTCGGTGGACGAATACTTCAATCTTGACGATCTTGGGCCCGTGACGAAAACCGTCCTGGCGTTCGTAATCGACTGGTGTGGAGTCGAAACAGCATGAACAATTCCGCCGGCTCCAAGACCTCAAGCATCGAGAGGTACGTACACCGCTCCGGCGAGGAGCTGGAAATACCGGTCGGCCGCGTCGTGGGCGCTCGCTCTAGGCCACGGTTCGGAGTCTCCGCGGCTATGCACGCAGGCGAGCCCGCCGGCGTCCGCGCCGCCATCCGCCTGTGGCGCGCACTCGATCCCGCGCGGCTGGACATGGATCGCTGATGTCCGTCCACCGGCGCGCGCCACGTCCGGCAGCGTATACACGCCCATCCGCTTCCGGGGGCATCATCCGCTTGATCCCGCCCGCTGGAAAAT
The DNA here is from genome assembly GCA_963577415.1 of Chloroflexota bacterium. Classification (GTDB taxonomy): domain Bacteria; phylum Chloroflexota; class UBA11872; order UBA11872; family VXNJ01; genus JASLPR01. The sequence goes on along the minus strand of CAUYYU010000045.1, from coordinate 6,175 downwards.
AGCTCCCCAACAAACCGCCCGCCGTACCCCGGCCGAACTAGAAGGCCCTCCAAGTTGCCCGACCACCGCATCACTCTCACCTACGACCCGGACGAGACCCTGATCGACCGAGTCCTCGCCACGCTCCCCGACCGTGCCATTGAGATAATCCGGGCGCTGCCGGTGGACGAACTACCCGGCGCCCTGCCCGGCACCACGATCCTTTTCGGCAACCACCTAGCGCCTCCTTTGCTGCAACACGCCGGTGACCTGCGCTGGATTCAGACCGTGGGAGCGGGTGTCGACGGGCTGCTGTCGGCCGAACTGGCCGCCACCGACATTGTCGTCACCAACACTAGCGGCGGGTTCGGCGTCCAGATGGCCGAGCACGCCCTCGCGCTGATGTTTGCGCTTGCCCGTCGACTGCCCGGTGCGATGAGGTCACAAGCGGCGCGACGCTATGAGCCTGAGCCCCAGGACGAACTATTCGAGTTGACCCATAAGACACTCGGCATTGTGGGATTTGGCGATGTAGGCCAGGCCCTGGCGCGACGCGCCCGCGGCATCGGCATGCGGGTCATCGCCCTGCGGCGCCACGCTCATGGCTCCCCTGGGGCTCAGATGACGATCCCATCCCTTCCGCTCGACCCGCTCGCGAACGCAGAAGATCCAGCTGCCCTCGCTGACCAAATTCTGGGGCCCGACCGACTACACGATTTGCTCCAAGACTCCAATATCGTTGTGAACATAGTGCCCCTGACGCCCACGACTTCGCACCTCTTCGGCCCAAAGCAATTCGCCCAGATGCGGCCAGATTCGTGCTTTATCAACCTCGGTCGGGGCAAGAGCGTGGATCAGGACGCGCTGATCGACGCCCTGCGCGGCGGCGTCATCGCGGCCGCCGGTTTGGACGTCACCACGCCTGAGCCACTACCGGCGGATTCTCCGCTCTGGGCGCTGCCCAATGTGATTATCACCGCCCATTACGCTGGCTGGTCCGACACCATGCTCGAACGCATTTACGCCATCTTCCTAGACAACTTGGTTCGATTCGATCGCGGTGAGCGGCTTCGCAACATCGTCGACGTGCGTGCCGGATACTAGACTGCCTCGTCGATACGACCGACGTGAGGTAACCATGTGGGCCGTGGCTTCCCGACCAGATGACTCATGCAGATGCTATGCAGAAAACTCCGGGGCCCATTACGGGCCAGGCGGACTGAGGGGCAGCCGCGCGATCAACGGTTCGAATTAACCTCATTCTCATTCGACGAGGTCGGGACTTGACTATGTTTGAATTCGTGCAGGTAGGGACGTGGATGCTGAATCAGGCGCGTGGGATCAATCCACTAAATCTGACGGGCCGGTGACGGCACTCCGCTGCTCGAGGTGGTCGCGGTCCGCTCGGCCGGGCTTTGGCGCGTCAACAACGGCTGGCGACGATCGGATGATGGAGGCTCGCTATTGACCCGGTGAGCGGCCGATGGGGACAGCAATCGGATCAAGGCGCATCTGCGGGACAACCGGACCAGGCCGAACCGCTAAGCGGCCTCCGCCCCTTCGTGACCGACACGCGGAATGTCCTGCTCATCCAGCCATTGCCGGACGATTCGCCCGATGCCTCCTTCATAAAGTCGTAGGCATACGGACTACAGAGGGAATTGAGGATCGGTACCAAGTTGAGCAGCAGGAAGTGGCGGTGGAAGTCATGGGTCATGGGAATAAACGGAGACTTTTGCTCTGGGACGTGGCGGAAGGGGGGGATCAGCGTAACGGTATCATGCTCGGAGGGAGAGCATACTGGCGCTCACCGTTCGTTTAGCAACACCAGGAACGATCAGGACTAGAAATGCCTAAAATTGCCATCATCGGCGCCGGGAGCACCACCTTCGCAGCGCGGCTGATCAACGATCTCCTCACTTATACGGAATTGTCCGGCTCCACGATCACCCTGGTGGACATCGATCCGGACCGTCTGGCGGTGACCGAAGCCTATGCGCGTCGGGCGGTTGAGCAGGTCGACGCCCAGATGCGCATCGAGGCGCCGACCACCCGTGGCGCTGCGCTGGAAGGTGCTGATTACGTTTTCGTCACGGTGATGATCGGCGGAGTGGCGGCCTTCAAAGTGGATATCGACGTGCCCGCCAGTTACGGGATCGACCAGACCGTAGGCGACACCCTTGGCCCCGGCGGTGTATTTCGTGCCCTCCGCACGATCCCGTTCCTGCTCAAACTCTGCAACGAAATGGCCGAAGTGTGTCCCGATGCCTGGCTACTCAACTACGCGAATCCGATGGCCATGAATTGCTGGGCCGTGAGCGCGGCCACCGACATCAAGAGTGTCGGGCTTTGCCACAGCGTGCAGGGGACGTCGAAGCAACTTGCCAGATACTGCGGCGTTCCGCCCGAGGAGGTGACCTACCGGGTCGCCGGAATCAACCACATGGCGTGGTTCCTCGAACTCAAGCGCAACGGCGAAGACCTCTACCCAGCCCTCCGGCGAGCGTTAGAGGATCCCATTATTGTGGCTCAGGACCCGATTCGCTTCGACATCTACCGGCACTTCGGGTACTTCAACACCGAGTCGAGCCACCACATGTCGGAGTACGTCCCCTACTACCGGAAGAACCAGGAGACGATCCAGAACTACCTCACGGAGAAGTGGGACTATCCCTCGTTATGGCCGGAGCAGCGTGAGACCGCCCAGGACGATATTCGGCGCATGCTTGACGGCGGCCAGCCGCTCGAGATCACGCGCAGCCACGAGTACGGCGTCCAGATCATTCACTCAATCGAGACCGATACTCTCCGCCGGGCGAACCTCAACGTGGCCAACACCGGGCTCATCACCAACCTGCCGACGGGTAGCTGCGTGGAGGTTCCGTGCCTGGTGGATGGCACCGGAGTGCGGCCCTCCTACATAGGTGACCTGCCGACCCAGCTGGCCGGGCTGAACCGCACCAATATCAATGTGCAGGAGTTGACGGTTGAGGCTGCGCTTGGTCAGGACCGGCGCAAGGCAGTACACGCCATCCTGCTCGACCCGCTGACGGCCGCGCTGCTGACCACGGACAAAGTGGAGCGAATGGTCGACGAAATGTTCGCCGCCCAGGCAGCCGAGCTGCCGCAATTTCAATAGTTGACGTACGCCACGGTGATAAACGACGGCTGTCCCACCCGTCGAAAGAAGGAATGACCCAACCATGATCATCGACGCTCACACCCACGTCTTCGACCGCTCCGTGGCGGGCGCCGAGGAGAACTTTCCGCTCTGGCCGGGCACGCGTTGGGGCTCCGGCGCCCCGGACTTGATTCAACAAATGGATGAGGCTGGCATCGACCGGGCTTTCCTCATCAGCTACACCCCCGTGGACGTGATGGCGCACTACCCGCTCGAGAAGCGAGAGCGCATGCTGGCCGTGTTCCAGCACTACCTCACCAAGGATTATTTCGTTCGCATGTGGCAGCAGCATCCCGATCGATTCGTCTGGTTCGCCGATTCGATCGATCCACGGGTGCCCGGCTACGTGGAGCGGGCGGCACATGACCTCGACCGGGGTGCCGGCGGTTTAAAACTGCTGCCGCTGTTCGTAGACACGGAGATGGGGGATCTGCGCTGGCGACCAATCTTTGAGCTGCTGAGAGAGCGGCGCAAGCCCTGCATTATCGATCTCTCGTGGTGGTACGCGCACTACCCCTGGTTCGCACCCAGTGTCTACCAAAAATTCGGCTCGTACCAAGAACCGGGCTCGTACACGCGCTACGTCGAGGGCTTTAAGCGGCTCGTGGCGGACTTCCCGACCGTTAAAATACAGCTCGCTCACTACGGCACGCCCAGGCTCAATGATGACGGCGACGAATCGCGCACCCTGCACTACGACCGGCTCGACGAGCCCATCGAGCTCGTGCGCGCGCACCCCAATCTCTCATTCGATCTCGGCGCGTACCAGCATGTGATCGGGGAGAACGAGCGGCACCCCTACCAGCGCGCCTTGAAGATCGTCGAAATTATCGTGGACGCGGTCGGCGCCAAGCGGGTTCAGTGGGGTACGGACTGGCCCTATCTGGGCGCGCAACCCTACCCCAATCTGATCCGCGCCCTCCGCGAAGCGCCCTTCCTCAACGACGCCGGCGTCGAGGCTATCCTGGGGCTCAACGCGCAGCGTTTTCTCGAGTCCTGAGCCGTCGCCTGCCCGGACACTCCCTAAGATCGCGGCCGCTCTGACGATCTCCGATGACACGCATTCGAGGGTCGTTTCGAGCCACGTCGGAGCGAATCCACGGCGCCGATGGATGATCATTCTTGGCCGCGACCGGATCGGTCGTCATGCCGGGCTCCGGGAGGTTTCGCCGTGGCAGAGCGGGGCACGGGGCTCGAACCCGCGACATCCAGCTTGGAAGGCTAGCGCTCTACCAACTGAGCTACCCCCGCGAGGCCGCACCATCCGGGGAGGACGGGGCGCCCGTCTGATTTCACCGAACGCGGCCGGTGTCGTGGAAAGATATGTGCGGACGGGCGGCCGTACGCTCCGGCCTGGCCGCGGCGGGCGGACCGGGCGACCTCTGCTATCCTGCTGGGCCTTCGAGATAGGGCGCGCGATTTCGATTCACACGCCGGTAATAAGGCGCGCGGGACCGAGGCTCTACCCAGGTCGGGTAAATCGCTAAGAGGGGGCGAGCGGATGGCGTCATCCAGTTCCGTGGCGCCGGTGCAGACGATTCGTAAGAAACGCTTGATCCGGCTGGGCAATCGTGGTGGGTTGGCGGGCTATTTCTTCGTGGCTCCGTCGCTAATCTTCCTTTTGCTGTTCGTCATCTACCCGATTTTCATGTCGTTCTACTACAGCTTCACTTTTTACGACCTGATGAGCGAACCGCGGTGGACGGGTCTGCTGAATTATCGAAATTTGATGGACGACCACCGGTTCGTTGCGGCGGGGTTGAACACGCTCTATTTCGCATTCGGCACGGTGCCTACGGGGGTCCTGACATCACTGTTGCTGGCGGTGCTGATCAACCGGCAGATTCGGGGCATTTACGCGTTTCGAGCGCTGTTTTACATGCCGGTGGTGAGCTCGTTCGTGTCGGTTTCGCTGATCTGGCTGTGGATGTACGAGCCGCAGTTCGGACTGCTAAACGACGGGCTGGAAGCGATGGGGCTTCCCCGTTCGAAGTTCTTGAAAGGCCCCGAGACGGCGATGCTGGCGATCATTATTTTGAGCGTCTGGAAGAACATGGGCCTGAACATGGTGATCTACCTGGCCGGCCTCCAGGGAATACCGCCGCATCTGTATGAGGCGTCGGAAATTGACGGAGCGGGAGGCCGGGCGAAGTTCTTCAAGATCACGCTGCCGCTGCTGGCGCCGACGACGTTTTTCGTGGTGATCGTGTACTTCATCGGGGCGCTGCAGATGTTCGTGCAGGTATTCATCATGACGTGCGCGGACAGCCAGACCGCCTGCGGAGGCCCGCTGGATAGGACGATAACGATCGTGACCTTGATCTACTTCAACGGATTCGAGTACCTGAAGATGGGGTACGCGGCGGTGATTTCGGTGGCGTTGTTCTCGGCGATCGCGCTGATCACCATCGTGAACGCCCGGATGCTGAAGTACGACATAGGCTGGTAGCGCCAGTTAGCGGGGCGGTGGGGTAGGGGCTAGCTTTCGTCCGGCGGTGGCTCGCCGCCTGTGGCGGCGAGCCACAAGGTGGAGAAGAGTAAGGCCAGGATGGCGAGCAAGGGTAGGCACCAGGTGGCGGGGAAGGGAATGCGGCGTATGGCGAGGGGCGGCCGGGATGCGGGCGCTGGCTCGGCCATTCGTGCTCTCCAGATAGTGGGGGAATTCGGCGCGCTTCGCCGGTGAAGACGACGTGTCCGCGACGACTCGACCCGGTCTTTTTTTGGAATGTGAGTATATCTACACATTTTCAGGCGTTGTTGTGCCCGGTCTTACCCCCCGAAGCGGGCCGTCAGCCCCAGTCGTTGGAGGGCGGGGCCTTGATATGGGCGGGGCCGGGCATGGAGAGGCGATGGGCCATGACGTGGATGGCTCCGTCTTCGTCTTCGAGTTCGCCGGCGACCATCAGGACGGACTCGTCCAGGATGAGGCGCTTATGGCGGACGAAGGTACGCGGGTGGATGATGATGTTCACCAGGCCGGTTTCGTCTTCGAGGGTCAGAAACGTGAAACCGGCG
>CAUYYU010000044.1:0-11103 GCA_963577415.1 Chloroflexota bacterium | reverse complement strand
GGCGAACTCGACTTCGACGACATATTCATGGCCGCCGTAGATGCCGGGGCCGAGGACGTGGAGGAGGATGACGGCGCCGTGTTCGTCTGGACCCGCCCGGACCGACTCGATGAGGTAAGGCAGGAACTCGTCGGCGCCGGTATCGAGATTGAAAAGGCGGAACTGGGGCGACTGGCCACCTCTCCCCTCGATCTCGAAGAACGCGAGACCGTGCAAGTGTTGCGGCTGGTCGAGAAACTCGAAGACCTCGATGACGTCCGCCGGGTGGACACCAATCTCAATCTTCGCGAAGAAATCGTTGAAGACTACGCCACGGCCTAGATGCTGAGACCGGCGCTCCGCCGCCGCGATCGCCGTCGACTCCTTGGCGACGGAGGCTTTCCCACCACCGCTCCCGAGACCCACCCCCCGGTCACACAGCACCCATGATCGCCCGTATTGAAGGGGAAGTCGTGGCCGGCGGGTCTGACTGGCTTGAAATTCGCCCCGAGGGCATAGGGCTGGTCTTGCGCGCCAGCGTCGTCGAGAGCACAGCCGGCAGTTACGCCGCCAGCGGCGATTCCGTCACCCTCCATACCCATCTACACGCGTCCGATGACGGGCCCGGCCTCTTCGGATTTGAATCCACTCACGAACTTGAGGTTTTCCAGGCCTTGATCCGTGTCTCCGGAATCGGGCCCCGCCTGGGCATCCGCGTCCTCTCGGCCCTGAGCCCGGACCGGCTCATCGCCGCCATCAACAACGAGAGCGTCAAGATCCTGCAATTGGTTTCCGGAGTCGGCGCCCGCACCGCCGGCCGCCTGGTGCTGGAGCTAAAGGGCAAGCTCGTGGAATCCGGAGTGTCCTCAAGCCAGCCGGCCGGATCGGAGGAGGCCCTGGAGGCCCTTCTGGCGCTCGGCTACTCAAGAGCCGAAGCGCTCGAGGGAATTTCGCGGGCCGTCGATCCCGATATGTCGGTCGAGAATCAGATATCCGCGGCGCTCCGGGCCCTGGCCGGTCGCTGATGAATCGTTCTTCGCCGCATGACTGACCGCATCACCGCCCCCGAGGCCACCGGGCGCGAGCTGCAGCAGGACGCCGCCCTGCGACCTAAAAGTTTTGATGACAGCGATTTCATCGGTCAGCCCCAGACCAAAGAAGGCCTGCGCATCCTCATCCAGGCCGCCCGTCAGCGCGAAGAGTCAGTCGACCATGTCCTGATATCGGGTCCTCCCGGTCTGGGAAAGACCACCCTCGCCTACATCATTGCCCGGGAGATGGGCGCCAAGATTCACGTCACCAGCGGACCAGCGATCGAGCGGCCGGGCGACCTGGCCGCCACCCTGAACAGTCTCGCCCAGGGCGACGTCCTGTTCATCGACGAGATCCATCGTCTCGGCAAACCGGTCGAGGAGATTCTGTATCCCGCCATGGAAGATGGTCAGCTGGACCTGGTCGTGGGCCAGGGCTCGGGGGGCGTGCGCACCTATCGCATCGGCCTCCCGCCCTTCACTCTAATCGGCGCCACCACCCGCCTGGGGCTCCTCTCTGCCCCCCTGCGAGACCGCTTCGGCGTCATCTATCGCCTGGATTTCTACAACGAAGAGGAATGCGCCCGCATCGTGCGGCGATCCGCGAGCCTCTTGGAGATCGAGATGGACGAAGAAGGTTGCCTGGATATCGCCCGTCGCGCCCGCGGCACCGCCCGCGTGTGCAACCGGCTCCTGCGCCGCGTCCGGGACTACGCTCAAGTAGAAGGCGACGGCGTCATCACCGGGGAGATAGCCCGCACTGCCCTGGCCACCCTGGCGGTCGACGCCCGGGGGCTGGACGACATGGATCGCCGGATACTCGACACCATCGTCTCCAAGTTCGACGGCGGCCCCGTGGGCCTCTCCACCCTCGGCGCTTCCCTATCCGAAGACCCCACCACCCTGGAGGACTATCACGAGCCCTACCTGCTCCAGCTCGGATTCATCGCCCGCACCCCTCGCGGACGCGTCGCCACCCGGCTTGCCTACGAGCACCTGGGCCTCGAGCCGCCCGCCGCGGACCGTGGCCAGCCCGCGCTCCTTTAGAGGCCGTAGCAATGACCGATACAGAGCAGAGCGACCTGGCCGCAGTCCACATATACGCCTCCGGCCGGGTGCAGGGCGTCGGCTTTCGTTACTTCGTCACCCGCCGCGCCGCCGAACTTGGAATCACCGGGTTTGTGCGCAACACCTCCGACGGCCAGGTTGAAGTTCGGGCCGAAGGCGCGAAATCCGTCCTGGAAACGCTCGAACAGGCGGTACAATCGGGACCGCACTTGGGTTCCGTAACGGAGATGGATGTTCGGTGGATGGACCCCACCGGCAATTATGTTGAGTTTCGCGCCACAGCATGATGGATAGTCCTTCCAGTACCAGCGAAGCGGCTGAAGTCTTCATCCAGGCCCCCGGCTCGGGAAGGCAGTCCCAATTCCTGGCCTGGATCGTGCTTCTCCTCTCCTTCGCCGTCTTTGTACTGGCGGTGATCTTCCTCCCCGGCCGCATCGCCGCCGTCGTCGGCAGGCTCACCGTCGACACCCCGCTACAGGCCGAGCCCATCGAAGGCACCGTCCTGCTCAAAGGCCCGTTCGACACCGCGTGGAAACAGCTGCGCGAGCCGGCCGAGGCCGGCCCGGGCACGCGCTTTAGCACCGATGGCCGCTCCCGGGCCTTCCTCGAGCTCTTCGAAGGGAGCACCGTCCAGCTTTACAACAACACCGAACTCGTTCTCAACGAGAGCCAGCGCGGACGCTTCGACGAGGCCAATCAGAAAGTCGTCCTCACGCTAAACCGCGGTCGCCTGGCGGTGGGCGTGGCGCATTCCGCCAACGAGGAATCCCGGCATCTGGGAATCGCCACCCCGACCGGCCGCATGCTCCTGCTTGAGGGCAGTTACGTCATCGAGACCTTTGCCGACGAGCGCGTCGAGGTCCTTGTCCGACGAGGGAAGGCCACCTTCATCTCCGGTGACGAAATCGCCGAAGTCGGTGTAGGCGGTCGCGGCGGCTACGGACCCAACATGACGCCTCGCGGCGACCTGCCCACCCTGAGCCCGCTAGTGCTCGATTCCCGCCTCGCGCGCCCCCTCAACTTGAGCCCGTGGCGGGCGTTTATCGAGACCGAATCCGGTCCCAGCGGGCGCGTCATCGAGATCGCCGTCGAAGCGACCCCCGGAGACATCCCCGGTCTCGACCACGATTTTGGCTACCGCTTCCGCCGGATGTCCAGCGCCGAGGAGATCAACCGCCACGGTGAAGCCGGGGTCACCCAGATCATCAATCGCGACATCCGCGACCTCGCCGAACTCCATATCCTCGCCCGCGTCCGCGTTGATTATCAGGGTCTGTCCGGCGGCGGTTCGTTGGGTACCGAGTACCCAATCATGATCAAGCTGTTCTACATCGACAGCCATGGGCAGGACCAGATCTGGTACCAGGGCTTTTACGCCCAGAACGACGACGGCTTCTCCATCTCCGGCGGCACCGAAGTGCCGGCCGGCGAGTGGGTGTCCTACGACAACCCCAACCTCCTCCAGGTGCTCAATCCGACCCCCGTATTCATCCGCCGCATCGAGGCCCTTGGCTCGGGTTGGGACTTCGACTCCACCGTCACCGAAGTCGTCCTGGAAGGACGCTAGCCCCATCGCCCTCCGGGTGACAAACGGAATCGACGCCATCGAAATCCACCGTATCGGCGGCGTCCTTGACCGGCACGGCAACCGCTTCCTGCACAAGATCTATACGGACCGCGAGATCGCCCATTGCCGTGGCCAGCTTTCGGAACTCGCCGCCCGTTTCGCGGCCAAAGAGGCCATTTCCAAGGCCCTCGGCATCGGCCTCCGCGGTGTCTACTGGCGTGAGATGGAGATCGTTTCCGACCCCCGCGGCAAGCCCCTGGTGGTCCTGCACGGCAACGCCCTGCGCCGCGCCGAGGAACTGGGCATCCAGAACCTCGGCGTCAGCCTGACCCACAGCCAGGATTTCGCCATCGCCAGCGTGGTCGGCCTCATCTTCGATCCGGACTGATGCCTCCAGCTACCGTTCGCCTCGCCGGGTCCATCCCGCTCGGTGATAATCGGGCATGAACCTCGACCACGTCGCCACCGTCGCCGAAATGCGCGACCTCGAGCGCGCCGCCATCGAATCAGGCATTTCCGAGGCCCAGCTGATGGACGACGCCGGGGCCGCCATCGCCGTTGAGATCGTCGGCGCCTCCGCTCCCCTTCCCGGCCAGAAAGTCCTTATTCTCGTCGGACCCGGCAACAACGGCGGCGACGGCCTGGTCATTGCCCGACACCTGGCCCGCTCCGGCGCCTCCGTGGACATCGTCCTCGCCCGCCCCCGCACCGACGACCGCAATCTCGACCTCGCCCTAGCCGCATGGTCCCGAGTCCATCACTTCGCTGAAATTCGCCTGCCCATCCTTGCCCGCAACGTCGACATGATCGTCGACTGCCTCCTAGGAATCGGCAGCCGCCCGCCACTGCGGGGCGTTGTGTTGGAGATGCTTCAGCAGACCGCCGAAATCCAGGCCTTCCGGGTGGCGTGTGACGTGCCCACCGGCATCGACGCCGACACCGGGGTGGCCGACACCGAGGCTTTTGCCGCCGATCTCACCGTGGCCGCCGGGCCGGTCAAGCTCGGCTGCCTCACCTATCCAGCCCGCGCCGTGAGTGGCCGCATTGTCGCCACCGAAATCGGTATTCCGGCCACCGCTCTTGACGCGCTACCAGGTCGCCTGATCGCGTCCGAGCCCCTAGCTCCGCTCCTGCCGGAGCGTCCGCTGGACGCTCACAAAGGCACCTTCGGCCGGGTCGTCGTGATCGCCGGCAGCGCCCGTTTTCGTGGGGCCGCCACCCTCACCTGCTCGGGCGCGCTGCGATCCGGCGCCGGCTACGTGACCCTCGCCGCCATCAAGCCTGTCGTGGCCGCCACCGCCGGGCTGACGCCGAGCGTCACCTTTGAGCCTCTGCCGGAACACCAGGGCGTCATCGCCACGGAGGCAGCGCCGCGGTTGCTGAAACTGGCCAACACCGCCGCGGCCACCGTTCTGGGGCCTGGCCTCGACCGGACCGACGGCACGCCCGTTCTCGTTCGTGAAGTGCTGGCCGGCGCGGCCGCCGGCAGCCGCCTGGTCATCGACGCCGACGCCCTCAACGCCCTCGCGCCGCTGGACGGCTCTATCGCGGATTCCGACGCCGAATGCATCCTCATCCCCCACCCGGGCGAGCTCGCTCGCCTGTTTGACAGCGACGCCGGGACCGTCAACGCCGACCGCCTCGCGGCGGCCCGGGAAGGGGCCGGTCGCAGCGGCAGCATCCTTCTCCTCAAGGGCGCCGGCACTGTAATCGCGACACCCAGCGGCGAGTACGCCGTCGCCCCGCAGATCGCCCCGGCGCTGGCGACCGCGGGTTCGGGAGACGTTCTTGCCGGGATCATCGGCTCGCTCCTGGCACAGGGCATGGAGCCCTTCCCGGCGGCGTCCGCCGGGGTGTTGATTCACAACCGGGCGGGCATGGCGGCGGCTGAGGAGATCGGCGTCAGAGGCACCATCGCCGAGGATTTACCCGGGTTCATCCCCGCCATCCTGGACGAACTGTCCCCGTAGACCCGGTTACTCGCCGCCGTGGATTTCCCAGCCTTCGTCAACCAGCCGTTCGATCGTATCGTTGGCGAAGCCGCGCCGCTTCAGGTAGACGCCCAGCTTCTGGCGGAATCGCGCCCAGTCTTCGCCAGCCAGCGCGGTCGCGCGCGCCTCCGCCAGCGGCCGCGCCACCTCCAGTTCGCCGGGGTAATCCTGGGCCAGCGCGGCATCGATGTGATCGTCATCCACGCCTTTTCCTCGAAGTTCCCGCCGGATCAAAAAGACGCCTTTTGGTCGCAGGTTGGTGCGCGACCCGACCCACGCCCGGGCGAAATCCGCATCGTTCAGCAAGCCTTGAGTCGTGAAATCGGCGACCAGCGAGTCAATCGTCTCCGGCTCCAGCTTCTCCCGCCGTAGGCGCAGTCGGATTTCCTGCTCACTCCGTGGTCTCTCTCGAAAAAAGCGCAGCGCCACCGATCTGCCGTGTCGCCGGTCGCTCTCCCTTACGGCGGCGTCCAGTTCGTCCACATCGACCACCGAGCCGTTCCCAAAACCGAAATCGGCAAAGACCTCCCGCCTCAGTTCCAACGTCTCGCCGCCCGTGAATTCCACCCGCACCCAGCCCCGCCGGACCCCTTTGAAAAAGTGGCCCTCTATCTCCGGCACGCTAGAAGCGTGACTTCTGCCACAGCACCGCCCCCACCGTCACCACGCTGACAATGTAGTAAAAAAGCGACCTGATCAGAAGATCGATTATTTGCGCTGGCAGGGTTCCCGAAGGCGCGAAGCCGGTCACCGGTTGAATCGCACCGCTTACTCGAAGCACCGCGATCAGAACCGTCGCTATCAATAATCCCTGCAGAATCGACATCCCCCCGAAACTAATCGCACCACCCATGCCCCGTTCCCGCTCGATTCCGCCCAGGCGCGTGGCGATCAGAAATCCCACCGCCACCCCCAGGATCATGCCCCAGGTGGAAAAGGGCCGGTCGAGGCTGACGTAGACCTGCACCAGACCCAGCGCGGTCGCGATCCCGGTCAATTTCAACACCTGGCCCGCGGCACGGGCCCGGCGCTGAATCTCCGGTGGAGGCAGGCCCAGGCACTCAAAACAGATGTTGCCGGCACCTCGTCTCTCCAGGCAGTCGACACAGTACGGCCGCTTGCACCGAATACACACGAGCATCGTTTCGGCCGAGCAGTGTGAGCAGTGGGTCGTTTGCTCGCCGGTCCCCGGGTGCTCGTCGTCTGCCTGTCCGGAAGTTAAGACATGCCGGTGATCTTCGCTCAAGGCCCGCCTACGCTCTCCTGAGTCCGACTATTTCCCTGAATCTCCGCCGGAATCACGATCCTTGGGACTGGCGAAGTAAGTCGGCCATTCAGCCATCTGCAATTCCGTGCCCGCTGCCAGCCGGCGCAGATTTGGTCGGTGTTGCCACACTATTAACGCGGAGGTCGGAATCATGAACACCAGTCCCCAGGGCGAGCGCCAGGCGCCCGTCACATAAAGGATCGTGCCGACCGCAACCGCCGTCAGCGTTCCCACCAGCGAGCCCAGGGACACGTACCGGAGCGCGATCACGATGGAAATTGCCATCGTCCCCGCCACCAACCCCGCCACCGGATAGATGATCAACACCGCCCCGAAAGCCGTCGCCACCCCTCGTCCACCCTTGAATCCCGCGAACACCGACCAGCTATGGCCGACCACGGCGACAACCGCGACCACGGCCTGCACCCAGGGAGCATCCGGCATCGCCAGCCCGGAGACGAGCGTCACCAGCATCCCCTTCAATAAGTCCGCCGCGAACACCATCAGCCCGGCCTTCCATCCCAGAGTGCGAAAGGCGTTGGTGGCGCCCATGCTCTTGCTGCCGGTTTCGAAAAGGTTTACGCCGAACGCGACCTTGCCGACGACCAGCCCGAACGGTATCGCGCCAATCAAATATGCCGACGCTATCAAGGCCACCGCCAACAAGATTTCGCCTACAGTCACCCGGCCAGCCCTTCCGGTGCTTTCATCGCCCGACTATTCCCCCCGGCTCCCTCGAATCACCAGTCTAACCGGAGATCCCTGGAGGCCGAACTCTTCTCTAAAGCCGCTTTCTATATACCGCACGAAGTTTTTTTGAATCCGCCGCGGGTCGCTGAAGAACAACGTGAACGTCGGTGGCCGGGTCCCCGTCTGCGTCGCGTACCGGAACTGGGCCGGTCGACCTCCCCGACTCGGAGGCGGGCGTCGCCCGATCCACCGATTCAAAAACTGATTCAGCCGTCCGGTCGTAATCGTAAATTTCATCGCGTCCGCCACCTTCAGCCCCGCCGGTACGATTCGTCCCACGTTTGTTCCGGCCAGAGCCGAAATTCGCAGCACCGGCACGTGCCCTACGAAGCCAAAGCGGTATTTCATGCTCTCCTCGGCGATCCGCTCCGCGTACTCGTCCCCTTCCACCAGTTCCCACTTATTCGCCAGAATCACCAGGCCACGGTAGTTATCAACCACGTAGCCGCCGATGTGCGCATCCTGATCCGTGGCCCCTTCGGTCGCGTCCAGCATCAGCAGGCACACGTCCGCCCGCCGCACCGAGCTCAACGCCCGCAGCACCGCATACCGCTCAACCCCGGGGATCACCCGCCCACGCCGCCGCAGCCCGGCCGTATCCACCAGCATCACCTCCCGCCCATCCACCTCAATCGTCGTATCCACCGTATCCCGCGTCGTCCCGGCGATCTCGCTCACCAGCGCCCGCTCTTCGCCGGCCAATCGGTTCAGCAGTGAGGACTTGCCCACGTTGGGACGCCCCACGATGGCCAGCCGTGGAGGGGCCGACGGGTCCGGAGCCGCCATCTCCGTCTCCGGCAGCCGGGACGCCGCGGCGTCCAGCAGGTCCGCTACTCCCAGTCCGTGCTGCGCCGACACCGCATAGGGTTCGCCAAGGCCCAGGCGGTAGAAGTCCGGCGCCTGCTGCTTGCGGGCCACCGTGTCGCATTTGTTGACCAGCAGCAGGGCCGGCTTTTCGCCGCGCCTCACGACCGCCGCCACCGCTTCGTCCCGATCAGTGATGCCAACCAGCACGTCCACGACCACCAGCAGCAGATCGGCCTCCGCCAGCGCCGCCTTGGCCTGGTCCTCGGCCGCCTCCGCCAGTTCGTCCAAACCCCGGGTATTTAGACCGGCCGTGTCCACAAGCAGGAAGTCCTTGCCCCCCCAGTTCACCGTTTCATACGAACGGTCGCGGGTCGTCCCGGGACGGTCCTCCACGATGGCCTGGCGGCGGCCCACGATGCGGTTGAACAGGCTCGACTTGCCCACGTTCGGTTTGCCGACCAGCGCCACTATCGGCAGATCGACATTCATCGTCCGGCGTGCCGGGTGTCGGGTTGGTTGGGACCCACCATTACCCCACCGCCAGACGCGCGTCCATCGGGTTCCCGCTCTCCCCGGCCAGCACCCCCAGATAACGCTCCGGCAGCAGACGGGCGATTTGCGAGAGCATCTCCCACGCCGCCCATTCGGCGGACTGCTGACGGTTCAGCCCTTCGGGAGGTTCCAGCCCAAAAGGCTTACCAAATCTCAGGCTGACGCGTTTAGCCGGGCCGGTCGGTATTCGCGTGATGCAGACGTGCTCGCTGCCGAACAATCCGACCGGCAACACCGGCACCCCGGCCTTCAACGCCAGATAGCCGGCTCCCGGCAACGGATCGGCCAGCGCGTGCGTGCGGCTGCGCGTGCCTTCCGGGAACAGCATCACCGAATTTCCGCGACTCAGCAGCTCCAGCGCCCGTCGCACCGCCCCAATGTCGTTGCCCCGACGGTCTACCGGGAACGTGCCCAGAAGCCGCAGCCCGAAGCCTATAACCGGATACGAGAAAAGCTCTTTCTTTACCATGAAATTGATGTGCCCCGAGCAGGCGCGGGCGATGAATTCGGGATCGGTGAAGTTGAGATGGTTGCTTACGACCAGGTAAGGCCCCTGCTCCGGAACGTTCTCAAGTCCCTCGACGTTCTGCTCGTCGGTGAACATTTCCACGTAGCGGCCCATCACGCCCAGGAACAGGTTGTAGAAGGCGCGCCGGTAAGGCGGCCAGTCCGCCGTGAACATCACCTCGCCTCGGCGGCTGGCAGCCGTCGATAGGCGGTCAGGATTTGCTCCGCCACCTCTTCCGCGGTAAAGCTGTCAGTGTCGATTACCAGGGCGCCGTCGGGCACCCGCAGCGGCGCGGTCTCACGTCCGCTGTCGATGCGATCGCGATTCTGCATCAGGGACAGCACTCGCTCGTAGTCCGATTCGCCGTCACCGGTTTGTTTTTCCAGGTGTTTGCGGCGCGCCCGAACCTCCACCGAGGCGTCCAGGTAAACCTTAATCTCGGCCTGCGGCCAGACCACCGTGCCGGTGTCACGCCCGGCCACCACCACCCCTCCCGCCCGCAGGGTTTCGCGCTGTTTCGGGAGCAAAACGCGACGTACCTCCGGGTGGCGGGCCACATCCGACACGATCTTCTCCACCGCCGGCGTATACAGCGTTCCGTTGACCTCTTCACCATTCACCAACACCCGCTGCCCGTTCCCCTGTTCCGCCTCCGGATGAATCTCCAACTTGAGAGATCGAGCTGCCTCGGCGGCTAGATTCTCGTCACTTGCATCCAGTCCCTGCCAAGCCATCACCCATGCGACCGCCCGGTAAAAAAGGCCAGTATCCACCACGACCATGCCCAGCTTGGCCGCCAGGATTCGTGAGACCGTCGTCTTGCCCGATCCCGCCGGGCCATCCATTGTCACCACCGGCAGCCGCAAGCGCATCGTCTCCAATTCGGACCGCCGGCCCATTCGGCGAGGCACCCGCCCGCCGCCACGGTCGACCTTACTTAGCGGAATTCCGGCCGCGCCCGTCCCCTTCAACCCGACCAGATACCGTCACGGCCATCATCGCAAAAAATCAGCCGATTATACCGGCGCACGCAAGCTTTCCCGACCGGGGCTTCCGCTATTCTGCCGGGCGAGGATGCGGAAGGAGCGCCGCTTGGACGATCACCTTGTAAAAAACCGACGGGTCTGAATGAACGGACCCGCGACGCCTGGAACCGCAACGCCGCCTTCTGGGATCAATGGATGGGGGACGAGGGCAACGACTTCCAACGCCTGCTGGTCTGGGAACCGACCGAACGGATGCTGGACATTCGGCAGGGCGAGCTGGCCCTCGACGTGGCCTCCGGCAACGGCAATTTTTCCCGACGGCTGGCCGCCCGGGGGGCGCGGGTGGTGGGGATCGATTTCGCCGAAGCAATGATCGAGCGGGCACGATCTTACCCCGAAGTTGACCGAGGCGAAATCGCCTACTCCCTTCTGGTCGTGACAAGTCCCGGAGAGCTGGCTACGCTGAGCGGCCAGCTCTTCGACGCCGCCGTGGCCAACATGGCGCTTATGGACATCTCGGACATCGCCCCTCTGTTGGATTTCCTGGCCGAAAGTCTGCGCCCTGGCGGTCGATTCGTATTCTCCGTGAGCCATCCG
>CAUYYU010000043.1:0-11115 GCA_963577415.1 Chloroflexota bacterium | reverse complement strand
GGCCGGATACCGTCCCGGGGTATTCGCTGGTCGAGCTCGGACGCCGGCAGGCCTTCGGCCTCCGGTGCGGGACCCGGTCCAGAGTCATTTGAGAGACCGCCGAGAAAACCGAGTCCGAGAACGCAGGCAAACAGGAATAGGGCCACCACTCCCGCCTGGATCGCGAGCACCGTTCCGAATCGATCGAGCGTCTCGGAAACATAGCCGGGTGATAGGCGGATCGCGGGTGATATTGCTCACGGATATGCCCGGGTAGCCAACCGCCGGACGAGCATGTTTCCCGGCTAACGCATCTACCGAATTTCGGTCCAGCGCGGAGTCGAGTACTTGTCCCGGGCGAGAGAGGAGGCAAGTTCGTTTTCAGCCGGCGAGAGGTTGTTGTCTTCAAATTGAGCCGACCACGCGCCGGAGCAGTGGCGCGCGATGGCATTGGGAAGGTCGCCCGGACCATCGGGAAGGAAGTCGAGCAGGTTCGGGCCAGGTGAGGGGCGACCGTTGGATGGGGCGCTGGAATAGCCGGCTATTTCGGGCTCCGGACCGAGGGAAAGAGAGCCCTGCTGGAGGACGATGCCGCGACGACGGGTTTGGGCGCTGCCAAGGATCTTGCGACCGGCCAGCGTGATCTCATACGGGGCCGGCGCGGCGAAACAGTCGAATCCAGCAACCGGGCGGACCGAGGCGGGGGCGGGGACGACTGGCGCGCCAAATTCTAGAAGAGCATCCTGAAAGGGACGACTCAGGCGCCGGTAGGAAGATACGATCCCGCCGTCTACCAGAGGCGAAGACACCGGCAGCACCACTGAGTAGGTGAGGCAACCCTGATGAAGGATGGCGTTGCCGCCGGTCGGCCGGCGGACTATGTCGATCCCGCGACGACAACACTCGCGGGAGTTGACCGCCGCGATCGCCTGAAAATAGCCGATGGAAAGGCAGGCCGGCTCCCAGTCGTAAAAGCGTAGGACCGGCGGCCCGCCCTGGCGCACGGACTCCATCAGGGATTCGTCAACAGCCATATTCCAGCTGCCCGGGGCAGGGGGCGTGCGGAGTAGGCGCCAGGCGGTCGGCGAGCGGCGGTCAGGCGATGCGATGGGGATCGAGGGCTTGGTAATTGGGTTCGATTCCGAACCCGGGACGGTCCGGCGGTGCGAGCATTCCGTCCTTATCAAGCGTCAAAGTTTCCATGAATTTCTTGTCCCAGAGAGGATCTACGGTGCCGCGATAAAACTCAAGGATGAGCCCGGCTGGAACCCCGGCGGTGAGATGGATGTGAACATCCTGGCCGCCGTGAGGGGAGATGGCCAGATCATGGGCGGCGGCGAGGTCGGCAACCTTGCGGAACTCGGTCACCCCACCCATGATGTTGGCGTCCGGCTGAAGGATGGCGGCGGCGCCGTGCTGGATCAGATCACGGAAGCCGTAACGGGTGTATTCGTTCTCGCCAGTCGCGATTGGGATAGAGGTCGCGGCGGCGACCCGGGCATGGCCCTGATAATCGTCCGCGCCACAGGGCTCCTCGAACCAGTAGATGTCGTAGGGCTCCATCATTCTGGCTATGCGGATGGCCTCGTGAGCGCGATAGGCGTTGTTGGCGTCGACCATGAGGGCGACGTCAGGTCCGATGGCTTCGCGAGCGACGCGGACGCGCTCCACATCGGCGGCGATCGTCTCGCCGCCGATCTTCATCTTCACGGCAGTGGCGCCCATCTCGATGTTCTCGTCCATCTCGGCGGCGAGATCGTCCAGCCCTTTGCCTTCTTCGTAGTAGCCCCCGGCGATGTATACGGGAACGCGGTCGCGGGCTCCCCCGAGAAGCTTGTACACGGGCTGCTGCAAGTATTTGCCGATCAGGTCCCAGATGGCGATGTCGATGCTGCTGATGACGCGGGTTTCGGCGCCGCGTCGGCCGAAGAGCTTGGGTATCCAGAGTTGATGCCAGATACGTTCGACGTTCATGGGGTCCTGGCCGATGAGGGCATCTCGAAATCCTTCGAGCATGGCGGCACCTACCGGCCCGCCAGCCCCGGGGGCGATGCCGCTGATACCCTCGTCACTTTCGACTCGCAGGATGCTGAGTTCGACGTACGTATAGACGAACATGCCGTTGCGGATCGGGCGCGTACGCGGCCAACGAAAGGATTCTAGGGAGACATCGGTAATGAGCATTACAGGACTCGCAGATGGAAATGAATCCGAGTGGGCGAAAGATTAGCGCAAGGCGTGCCGCAGGCCGGTTGATATACTCCGGGTCCGAGAATCGGCCCCCGTAGCTCAGCGGATAGAGCACCGGCCTCCGGAGTCGGGTGCGGGCGTTCGAGTCGCCCCGGGGGTACCGCTGAATCACAGGTCCAGAGTGTCGACCGTATTCGCTCTTATGGCTTCGATGGCGGCGCATCTTCGCCGACGCGCCGCGCTGCTCGGGGACGGGAGGACCAGTCCTCGATACAGGTCCGACACCACGGACATCGAGTGATAGGGTGGCGATTGATTGATCGGCCGCATCCGCCGTGGTGTCGGCCCCTCGATTTCTTACGAGGACCGGATAGGGAGCCTAAAATGTCGGAGTCGGGAGCACAGGAAATCATGCCGCCGATCGACGATCCCACCGCCGTGGTGGAGTGGTTTCTTCGCAGTGACGAAGGGATCGCCGAACACCTGAAATTCGTGGCGAAGTTGTCGCCGGGAATTTTCTGGGAAACGAGGACCGAGGCCCTTAATGACCTGCGGCGGTTTGACGACGCCGAGGCCCTCACCGCTCAGGCGTCGTTCTTGACTCGGAGGTGGGAGGCGGTCGTGGCCGAGGCCAGGCAGATGATGGATAAACACGGAGGACCGGAGTCGGTGCCGGAAGCCGACGAGGCCGAGCTTGGGCGTCTGGCGGTGTCGCAGGCGATCCTGGCGGCGAGAGTGCGTATCCTGGGTCACTTCTTGGAGGAGAAATATGGGGTTGATTCCGCCGGACCGGAGGAGACCGTCAATGATGAGGTGAATCCAATCTAGGCCAGCACTAACTCGTTGATATCAGTGGGGTCGCTAGCCGACGGCCCCAACCCTAAACGGAAGATACGACCGGGCACTGTGGCAGAAAGCTGACGACAGGCGGACGGGCTTCCACAAGTGTGCGGCAGCCCGGCGTGGGGCTTAAGTTTTGCCGCCTGTCACACCCGCGCGAACTTGTGTAAACCGTTGTCCCGCTGCACTTCGCAGATATACATATCGTCCGAGGAATCCACCCAGATACCATGCACTGACCTGAATTGGCCCGGCCCCTCCCCCATATCCCCAAACCGCGCCAGTATCTTTCCGCTTCGATCCAGCACAGCCACCCCCGCATCCATCTCAGCCAGATAAACCTCTCCGTCGTCCCGCGCGAAAAAGTCCGCCGGCCGCTTGAAATCAGTCCACTCGACCTTGAACTTGCCTTCAGCGTCGAATACCTGGACCCGATTGTTTTCGCGGTCGGCAACCCAGACAGAATCTTCGCCGTCAAACCAGACACAGTGAGGCAAATGGAACTCACCCGGACCGGTGCCTTCGCCTCCCCAGGTGGAAACATGCCCACCGTCCGCGTCATACCGATGAACGTGATTGTTGCCGTAGCCGTCCGAAACGTAGAACCCGGCATCTCCGGCCAGCCCCACATCGGTCGGTTCGTTGAATGGCAGCCCTAGGTTTCCAGCGACTCCACTGTTGCCGATGACACCGAGGATTTCGCCGTCGGTGGTGCACTTCCAGATGCAGTGCGCCTTCTGGTCCGTGAGCCAGAGGATATCTTCGGCGTCGATCCAGATGGCGTGGGCGTGCTTAACGAATTCGTCTCCCCACGTGGCGATGATGTTGCCGGCGGGATCGAACACCACCATGGGATGGTCGCCGCGGTTGAAGACATAGACGTTGTCGGATGAGTCGGTGGCCACGCCACCGATCCATCCCAGGTTCAGTTCATCGGGTCGCCGCGCCCAACCCTCAACCAGTTCGAACTGGTATTCACCGCTGCCGTAGATCATGCCAAATCCTCCTCTTGGCCCTTTGCGCGAACCCGCGCGAACGTATCGGCGACAGCCCCACGCTCGCCCCTCACCGTCGGGTGAAGGACGAAATCCGATGGCGGACCGGAGGTCGCATGCGCCGGGTCGGGCCGCGGCGCAGAAACGCTAGATATTGGTACGAGTCTGGCCCCCGTCTACGTTGATGCAGGCGCCGGTAACCAGACTGGCCCGTTCCGAAGCCAGGAACGCCACCACCGCCGCGATCTCCTCGGGCTTGCCGAAGCGATCCATGGGGAAGTCTCGCTCCAGAAACGCGGCCATGCCGTCCGGGTCTTCACGGATGCCCTTTTCCCAGCCGCCACCGGGGAACAGGATCGAGCCGGGGGCGAGGGCGTTGACGAGGATACCCTCCGCCGCAAGCTCTCTGGCCATGCCCTTGGACAAGCTGTTCATCGCCGACTTGGACGCATTGTAGGCTGGATTGCCGCCGGCTTCGCGGCCGTAAATCGAAGTGATATGGACGATCCGCCCCCAGCCCTGTTCTTTCATGTGGGGTATCGCCGACCGGCTGGCCCGCACAGCCGCCAACAGGTTGGTGTTAATGCTGTCGGTCCACTGCTCGTCGGTCGATTCCTCCACGTTGGGGTCGCCGAAGCCGCCGCCGACATTGTTGACCAGCACGTGGATAGCGCCGAGTTTTGCGACCGTCCGCGTCACGGCCTCAACCGGGGCCTCGGCGGTGCTCATGTCGACCTCGATAGTCAGGCCCCGCACTCCCCTCGACTCAATTTCGGACAGCGTGTTGGCAAGATCGTCTCCTCCACGGGCCGTTATGGCCACGTGACAACCTTCATCAGCCAATTCGTGGGCGATAGCTCGACCGATCCCCCGACTACCGCCCGTTACCAGAGCAACTTTATCCTTCAGGCCCAGATCCATTTCTACCCTCCTGACCCTGCCGCAGGCCGCCGCAGGAGTCTGATTATGCACTTCGTCTCCATCGGAACCAAGAACGCAACGGCTCCCTGCGGTGATGCCACCCGGGCCACCCCGAGGTCCCGCGACACCGATCCCAGGGAAGCGCGGCGCGGGGCCCAAGCAACGCCCCCTTCAGGCCCCTTGTATGGTCGATAGCAGGGCGGCGGTCCGCTCGTGCCCGGCGGTGAGCTCCTTGTGAGGCACCGGCAGGTAGGGCTGCAGCTCCGTCCAAGCGTGTTCGTCCTCGAGGGGCTCTGCATTTGTGAAGATGATTCGCGTGGTGTAGTCAGCGATCTCCTGCAGGCACCAGCGGTACCGGTAGAAGCGGAACCGGTCCGGCTGGACCGGGGGTGAGCCAGCGGCTTCGAAGTATGCCAGCAACACAAGATCCAGCCGGTCGTCGGCATAGGAGGAGAGATCGCGTTCGCGCGGTCCGAGCGCGACTTCGCCCCAGTCGATCAAGTGCAGGTTGCCGTCGGGCGCGACAATGACGTTGTCCAGGTTGGGATCTCCGTGGGTGATCACGAACTCCGGAGAGAGCGTGCGCATCTCCTTTCCCAGATCGTCGAAGCCATCCATGAAAGCGGTCAGATCGGCCGCTTCGGTGAGGAGCAACCGCCGCAGGTCGTCTGACCGCGGGCCGGTCGGGGACGCCCCGTCGCGCGCCCAGGCAAGCGCGTCCGCGATCGGCCGGCGGAACCGGTTGGCGAAGCTCGCGCGCGGCGGGTCCAGCGCGCGCACGGCGTCGGCGCCGGCGTGGATCTCGGCCAGCAACGCTCCCAGTCGCGCGAACGAGTCATCCGAAGGGGTGCGCACCCAGGCGGTTTCACCCTCCATATAGGGGAAAAGCGCGATCCGGTAGGACTCGATGGCGGCGGTGAGCGTGCCGTACCGGGTCGGGCGGGCGGCGACGATCGATGCCAGGCCACCGCTATCGCGCAGCGCGGCGGCGATGCTCAGTGAGCGTTCCAGGTCGCGCCCGTCCCCCGGTCGCTGCAAGCGGAGCAGGAATCGCTCGCCGGCGGCCGAGTCCACGACGAAATTGAACGAATCCTCGCCCTTCGGCAGGAACGCTAACGAGCCGGCCTGCACGCCGTACTCAGCGCGCAGGTAACCGACCAGGGTCTCCCGGTCCAGACCGGACGTATCTAGTTTCAACGGGTTCGCTCATTCCGTGTGCGCGGCCTGCGGTGGGAGCCACCATTGCCTCGGATCGGATTCTGTCGCACAATCATGCCCTGAATCTTCGCGCCGGGTGGCCAAGCAGGGAGTCGAGAAATGGGAATCCTGGAACGTTTTTCGTTGGAGGGGAAGACCGCGGTGGTGACCGGCGGGGGCACCGGAATCGGCCGGGGATTCGCGCTGGCTCTGGCCGAGGCGGGCGCCGACGTCGCGGTCGCCGGCCGCACCGCCGCCACCATCGAGGCCGTCGCGGCCGAAATTGAAGCGCTGGGCCGGAAGGCGCTGGCGCTGCCCACCGATGTGCGCTCGAAGGTGGAAGTCGATGCCATGGTGGACGCGGTCGTCGCTGCCTGGGGAACGCTGGACATCGGCATCAACAACGCCGGTACCGGCCGGCACATCGTGGCCGACGAGATCGACGAGGAAGAGTGGGCCCGGGTGCTGGACACCAACCTGAAGGGGCCGTTTCTGTGCTCGCAGGCCGAGGCGCGGGTGATGCGACCGCGGGGTCACGGTAAGATCATCAACAACGCCTCGATGTCGGGCAGCATCGTCAACCGATCGCACGAGCAGACACATTACAACGCCTCCAAGGCGGCGCTGATCCATCTGACGAAGTCGCTGGCCGCCGAATGGGCCCCGGCCGGGATCAACGTGAACTCGATTAGCCCCGGCTACATCATGGCCGGCGGGGCCGGCTCGGCGCGGATGGCCAGCATGCACGACGACTGGCGGCGCGACACCCCGCTGGGCCGGCTCGGGGAGGTTGAGGATTTGCAGGGAGCGCTGGTCTTCCTGGCCTCGGATGCGTCGAATTGGATCACCGGCCTCGACCTGATCGCCGATGGCGGATATGTGATCTGGTAGAGCCCGACGCGGCCAGTCGGGCGGGCCGCGGGGACGCCAAGCGGAAGGTTCGCTTTGGCGATATCACTGGCCTATCATTCGGGGCTGCAAGGCCGGACGGGCGACAGGCCGGTTCGGCCACCTAGCGAATCGAGCGAGCAATGAACATTCGATCGGTTACCACTCTCTCGTTCAATCCGGGGACCTACTACGGCGAGAGCTCATTCAACTACTGTTACGTGAAGATTGAGACTGACGATGGGTTGGTGGGCTACGGCGAATGCTCGCTGATACCTGGAGCGGTGGAGGGGGCCGTGGACACGATTGGCGAGTACCTGCACGGGCATGACGCGCGCCGGATCGAGGAGATCTGGTCGAGCATGTACTACATGTGGCACAACGTGCGCGGTGGCGTGATTTTTTCGGCGGCAATGAGTGGAATCGATGTTGCCCTGTGGGATATTAAGGCTAAGGCTGCTGGTTTGCCGATCTACGAGATGCTGGGTGGACCGGTGCGTACGAAACTTCGCTGTTACCTGGGAATTGGTGGGGCATCGGTTGACGAACTTGTTGTCAACGCCAGGGCAGCGGTTGCAGATGGATGGACAGCGATGAAGTTTGATCCGCTTCCGGCTGCAGGTTTTCACCTATCGCCTTCTGCGTTCGAAGGGGCAGTCGAGAAGGTTGGGGCTGTACGAGCGGCGGTGGGTGCGGATGTAGAACTGATGGTAGAAACCCATGGCCGTCTCAACCTGGCATTAGTGCGCAAGCTGGCGGAACGGATCGCCGAGTTCAAGCCGATGTTTCTGGAGGAGCCGGTAGGGCCGGAATACACGGAAGCGATCGAGAAGCTCTCGCAACAGACAACCGTGCCGTTGGCGACCGGCGAGCGACTCTACAGCCGGTGGGATTTCCGTGAGCTGTTCCAGCGGCAGGCGGTGGCCTACGCCCAGCCCGATATCGCGCATGCCGGGGGGATATCTGAATTGCGCAAGATCGCCAGCATGGCCGAGGCGTACGGTATCGCCATGGCGCCGCACACTCCGTTCAGCCCGCTGAACTTTGTGGCCGAGGCCCACGTAGACGCTTCCATCCCCAATTTCCTCATTCAGGAAGCTGGCAACTTCGATATCCCCGGCCTCTTGAAAGAGCCGGTCCGCATCGTGGACGGGTACTACGAACTGCCGTCGGGGCCGGGGCTCGGGGTGGAGCCGGACGAGGACTTCATTGAGGCCCACCCGCCGCGGCCAGTGGAGCCGGAGCGCTGGCGGGAGCAGTCGATGGGGCGGCCTTACACGATCGCCGGCGGGGAGGCCGAGCGGTAGGCCCGGGGCGACAAGGCAACGATCCAGTTGGCGGGCCACGATGGCCCCGCCGCTCAGCAGGAGGGGATTCGATGGCAGCGATTCGGATGGGAATCATCGGTTGTGGCAACTTCATGGGGGTCCACATCCCCCGCCTACTGGACATGGACGAAGTGGAGATCGTGGGCCTGGCCGATCCGAGCCTCGATTCGATCGCCCGGATGAAGGGGCAGTTCCCGGGGGTCGCCGATGTGCGCGAGTTCGCCTCACACCAGGACCTGCTTCGCGAGGCCACGCCGGACGCGGTCGAAATTGCCTCACCGCACAGCTTTCATTTCCAACAGATCGTGGACGCGCTCGACGCCGGCTGCAACGTCCTGACCGAGAAGCCGCTGGTTCGCACGGCCGCGGAGGGCCAAGAGGTGCTGGCCCGACGCGACCGGGCCGGTAAGATCCTGCTGATTTCCTACCAGCGCCATTTCACGTCGATCTATTGCTACATACGCGACCAGATTGCGGCCGGAGCCATCGGCCGCATCCAGTTTGTCACCGGGCTCCAGAACCACGGCTGGTACTGGGAGCAGCGGGGACAGTGGCGCCAGGACCCGAAGCTCTCCGGCGGGGGCCAGCTGATCGACTGGGGAAGTCACATGATGGATTTCGTTATGCATGCGACCCGGCAACGCATCGCGGCGGTGATGGCCTACGAGAATCGCTATGACCTGGACGTGGATGTCGACATGTCTATCAGCGCGCGGTTTGAGGATGGGGCCATCGGCAGTTTCATGCACGTCGGCAACGCCGCCACGCCTTCCGGGGAGGACCTGGGCTTCTACGGGAGCGAAGGCACGCTGCTGGTGCGTTCCGGCGACTATTCGATTGACGGCCAGCTTGTGCAATACGACGCGAACAGCGAGAAGGTCCCGATCGGAGACCTGCCGGCAGAGTCCAGCCCCGATCGCAATTTCGTCGACGCCATCCTGGGGCGCGATGAAGTGCGCTCGACCGGTGAAGGCGGTCTGGCGGTGCTGCGGGTCAACGAAGCCTGTTGGGAATCGGCCCGGACCGGGCGCGAGGCGGAGGTGAACTGGTCGGGCCCGTCGTCGTGAGCCGGAACGGGGCGGTCCGGCCGGGATCGGCCGCCCGAGCCGGCGGCGTGGGTCCGATAGCACATTCTTGAGAATACGATCCGCACCGCAGTTGGAATAGCGGCTACCCAAGGAGGAATTCGCAATGGCAGCAACAGTTGAGAAACCGGTTCGGGTTGCACTGATTGGCTGCGGCCGGCATGCCAGCAATTGCATCCATCCCAGCCTGCCCTATTTGCCTGAGCTTGAAGTCGTGGGCGTCTGTGATCTGGACGAGTCCCTCGCTCGCGAAACCGCTCGCAACCTGGATACATCCGCCATCTACACGAACATGGATAGCATGCTGTCCGAGGAGCAACCCGACGCGACCATCGTCGTCGGACCGGGTGGCATGCATGCCGAAGTTGGCCTGGCTTGCCTTGAGTCGGGGTTCCACCTGTTCGTCGACAAGCCGCCGGCGCTGAACCCGCGAGATGCCCGCCGGTTGGCCGACGCCGCCGCCCAACACAACCTGATCGGACAGGTCGGCCATAACCAGCGCCACTCGCCGGCTATCCGTACCGCCCGGCACATCACCGATTCGGCCGAATTCGGCGAGCCCACCACGGTCATCACGAAATACGGCGGCTGGATTCCGGATGAACCACGCTGGGGGCTGAGCCCGCTCCTGGGTGGCCTGCTGTATTTTCACTCGATCCACGCGGTGGACACGGCCCGCTTCTTCATGGGTGACATCCGGTCCGTATCGGCTTACCAGGTGAGCGGGATCGAGGTGAGCGGCGGCGGGCCGATCGCGGTGATACTGGAATTCGTCAGCGGTGGGCTGGGGTTCGTCGATCTGAATACATCCACGCCCTACTACCAGATGAGAACGATAGTTGCCGGCAGCGCCGGCACCAGCGTCGAAGTGGTGGATCTGAACCGTGTTGAGTACCTGATGCCGCCGGAGGCGGCGGGGAAAAGGGGAGTGGTTCCGGCCGAGCCCGAACTGGCCGGTTTTCACAACGTCATTCCCAGTTTTAACTGGACTGTGCCACGTTATTACCCCATGGAGAAGGCGTTCGGGTATGTGGACGAATTGGCGTCCTTCGCCCGCGCCGTCCACACCGGCGAGCCTTCCAGGCCCACGCTGAGCGACGGCTACGAGAACCTCCTGGCACTCGAAGCCATCGCCCGGAGCATCGAGACCGGCGCGCCGGTGATAATCGATGAGATAAGGGAGGAGCTGGGCTAGCTACGTCTGCCGTAGACAATTCTCCGGTCCACCAACGGGGTTAGGAGATCCAGGATCAGCATTGCCCCGGCCACTGCAAGGACCAGGACAAACCCAATCCCTTGGATAAGAGCGTAATCATTGTGTCGAATCGCCTCCCGGAGGATCCAACCGATGCCCGGATAGTCAAAGATCACCTCTACTAGCAGTGACCCGGAGACGATCTGTCCGAAGGTTATAGCCATCATCGTGACCTGCGGCAGCATGGCATTTCTCATGGCATACCGGAAGAATATGCGCATAGGCGCCAGTCCCTTAGCCTCAGCCAGGATCATGTAATCATCATCGAGGTTTGTAATCATCATCGCGCGCATCGTGATAGTCCAAAATCCGACTGAAGCCAGCAAGATTGATATCGCCGGTAGTGTTCCGTGACGTATGACATCAATCACGAATGCCGGACTCAACTCTACGTTGGTGGCCATCGAGTAACCTCCGCCAGACGGAAAAATTGGCCA
>CAUYYU010000042.1:0-11196 GCA_963577415.1 Chloroflexota bacterium | reverse complement strand
AACAGCGGATAGTGATCCGACGCCACCCGCGTGATCTCATTGTCTATCCTGCGCGCCGACACGATCGAGTCCCCAAACACCGGCGACACGAATATGTAGTCCAGCCTTGCCGGCGTGAAATCCGACTCTTCCGCCCCCGGAGTCGGAATTGTGTGCAGCGGCCCGTCCGGGTTCATCGCGATAAAAGTATCGATAAAACCCGTCGCCTCCAGAAATTCCGTCACCCTGAAATCCAGCATTCCGTCTCGCGAATGTCTAATGAACGTCGGCTCCGCCAGGTCCTCCGCCACCACCCCGTCAAGGTGGCTTATCGTGTTGAAATCTCCCATCAACACCGTCCGCTCCCCCAGGTGATGATGTCGCAACACACTTCGCATTTCCGCCAGCTTCTTGGACGTATCGCGCGGATGCAGGTGCGCGGCCAGAAACCGTGTCTGCCGGCCGTCAGCATCCGCCGTCAGCACGTCCAGCACCCCGTGCCAGAATCCGTCCGTGGTTGCGCTTGCGCTGATCACCTTCAGGTCCGGCCGGATCATGATCGCGATCGGGAACCCCTCCGTGATCACCATCGCCCCCCGCATGTCCACCGCCTTCTCAAACCTGCGCAGGAGGCTGCTCTCGTCCTTGTCCCAGTCCGTGCACTCTTGCAGCGCCACGATGTCCGCCCCGGTCGACTTAACCGTTTGGGCGATCAGATCGAACCGATCCTCGCGTCCCCCAAATGGCGTCACCGCGCCCTCAAGGATGTTGTAAGTAAGTACTCTCATAAGTGCGCCACCCCGTCGATTGACGGCTCTCGACACCGGGGACAGGGCCACGAGCCCCTCTCCACCCCGGCCACTCCTCAACTCTCGCCGCTAATCGAGCCAACCCCACAGTTCGACAGTGGTGGCGCGTGATCTTACCGCGCTGACGACCGCATTAGGCAAAAATAAAGCGCCAATATTCCGCCGCCGCTCCCAGTCTGCCTGCACTTGATTCACCACCCGACGGGCGCTCCCTTAAACTTCCCGACACATGCGCACAATCCATAGACAGACCTTCCCGTCGCCCCTCTCAAGGACCGTCCCGGCCATTTGCGCCGGGGAGCGCTGACCCATGCCCAGATCCCTCTCCCCCCTGCCCGAACGCCAGGGCGAGCTCTCCCTCGGGCCCCGACCCGAGCGCATCGCCGAGCTAGAATCTCGCGAATTCGATCTCCTCGTCGTCGGCGGCGGCATCACCGGCTGCGGAATCGCCCTCGACGCCGCCGCCCGCGGCCTCTCCATCGCTCTCGTCGAAGCCCGTGACTTCGCCTCCGGCACCAGCAGCCGGTCCACCAAGCTGATCCACGGCGGGCTCCGCTATCTTCGCCAGCGCGAATTCGGGCTCGTCCGCGAGGCCAGCGCCGAACGTCGCCTACTCCAACACCTGGCCCCCGGGCTCGTCAGCTCCATTCCGTTCGTATTGCCCGTCTACAGCAGCCGGTGGGAAAGCCTCACATATCGCGCCGGTCTCACCCTCTACGACCTGGTCGCCGGCTTTCGCGACACCACCCAGCACCGGCGGCTTTCCAATGAGGACATAACCACCCATCACCCCGGCATGCGCCGCGACGGCCTCAAGTCCGCCTACCGCTACTTCGATGCCGTCACCGACGACGCCAGACTCACCCTTCAGGTCGCCAAAGTCGCCGCCTCCCTGGGCGCCGTCTGCGTAAATCACGCCCCCGTCACCGCCCTCCTCCGGCAGGCCAGCCGAACCACCGGCGCCGCTGTCACCGACTCCATAACCGGCCGCGACTTTCGCATCAAAGCCCGCAAGGTCGTGCTCGCCGGCGGCGTCTGGCTGGACGATCTGCTCGCCCTCGACACCCCCAGGGTCGCCCCCAGATTGGCGCCCACCCGCGGAATCCACATCGTCCTTCCCGGCGACTACCTTCCCGCCGGCACCGCCTTCGCCCTCACCGCGCCCGCCGACGGCAGATTGGTATTCGCCATTCCCTGGCATCACCGCACCTTCGTCGGCACCACCGACAGCCCCTACGACGGCGACCCCGCCAATCCCCCGTTCAATCTTGCGGAAGTGGATTACCTGCTGGACGCCGTCAACCACCATTTCCCCGATGCCGGATTCGTCCGCGCCGATGTCGTGGCCGTCCAGTCCGGGCTTCGCCCCCTGATTTCTCGGGCCGGCCGGGGTCTGGAAGACCTCTCCCGCCGGCACCGTCTCATTCGCACTCCCCCCGGCGTCCTCGCCGTCGGCGGCGGCAAGCTCACCACCTACCGCCGCATCGCCGGCAAGACCGTGGACGCAGTCCTGCGAGACCTGACCGCGGCCGGAATGCATTTTCCCGACGCCGGTCTGGATACCGAAAACGTACCGCTTAATCGCCGCATCGGCCACGAGCCCCCGGCCCGCGCCTGCGGCGTCAGCGGACTCGCCCCCACCGATTATCTGACCTGGGCCTACGGCGCCCACGCGCCCCGGATGACCCAACCCACCACCCCCGGCGGCGATCCGGCCGGGCGGGAACTACTGCCCGGCAGGCCTTATCTGGAGTCCGAAGTCTCTTACTCCGTACGGCGGGAGATGGCCGTCAACCTCTCCGATTTCATGTCGCAGCGCCTCCGCTGCCTGCTCATCGACCACGACCACGGCCTTGCCTGCGCCGGCCGCGTAGCCGCCATCATGGGAAAGCACCTCGGCTGGGACGAGCGAGAACAGCTCCGGCAGGTCGAAAATTATCGCGCTCTGGCCACCCGGCATTCGCTAACCCCAAACGCGCTCCCCTCCCCTCCGCAACCCAACC
The DNA here is from genome assembly GCA_963577415.1 of Chloroflexota bacterium. GTDB lineage: Bacteria > Chloroflexota > UBA11872 > UBA11872 > VXNJ01 > JASLPR01. Next base: position 8,405 of record CAUYYU010000042.1, on the reverse strand, counting down.
CCGGCTCCGCCGACTGATCCGCCGACTGATCCGCCGGCTCAGGCCCTCTGAATCCGGTAGATGATCTTCTCGCTCTGGCGCGTCAACGGCCGTAGGTCATAGTCCCCGTAGATTTCCTTCACCTCGAGGCCCACGCTCCCCATCAGCACCTCAAGCTCTCCCGGGTAAATCGGGCGCGTCGAATAGTTGAACGTGGCCGTTTTCGTCGCGTCATGCGGCGCTCGCGGGTTCGCATACTCGTGATGCCGCACGATCAGCTGAAAGTTCGGGTCCACCGTCGTCGTCCCCCGGTACAGCAGCGTCTCCCCGAGTTCCCGGTTAAACACCTGTCGTGGCCGCTCCCGCTCCACCCGATATTTGCCCGCTGCCCCTAAGTACGGGCTGGGCTCGAACGCGATGTAAAGCGTCCCGTCCTTATCCAGCTGCCCCCGACACCGCACCAGGCACTTCTCCAGTTCTTCCGAAGTGAGCAGGTGGATCAACGAATTCGCCCCCGCGATGATCAGCGGGAACTTCTGCTTCATCTTGAAGCTTTCCATCTTCGCTTCCACAAACGAAATTCGCCGCCTCAAATCCAGCATTCTTGATTTTGATTCCGCCAGCTCCAGCATCTCCGGATCGGAGTCCAGCCCAACCACCGTCGACCCCGCCTCCGCCAGCGGAATCGCCACCCGACCCGTTCCGCACGCCAGCTCCAAAATCGGGCCCTCGTGTCGCTTCGCCATTTCCAGGTACATCGGCACATCGCCTCTGAAGTCGCCCGTGAGCGCTTCATAAAAGGCGGCGAACCCGGACGTCCAGCTCTTGGTCGGCGGACGATTTTCCGCGGGTGACTCGGTCAAAGCATCTCCTATCAATTTACGCATGTGCGTTGGGCCTTGTCCCCACCACTGAACAGCCGCCACCGTAACGTCCCGGTCGGCCACCGGGCAGACCAACCGCCACACCAGCCACCAAGCATAGCCAAAGGGCTCCCGCCGGGAAACATTTCCGCCGCCGAAGCCGCCATTTCAGGAACTAACGCCCGAATCCAGCCCGCTCGCCCGCCTTGCCATCACACCTCCTCTTCTCCCCGCACCGGCTCTAAGAATCCGCAGTAGTGGGCCATTATCAATTCTCAGCTTTAACCGACAGACTCACGACGTCCTCAATCTGCCACGGCTTCTTGGCGACGCCTGACGTCATTGTCGGGGTATTCCGGGCGCGCGGGCTCCGGTGAAACCGGCAGAATTCGTAGCCCATGAAGTAGAGTGCCGCAGCGGCCTCCAAATTCCTGGCCTTCATGCTGAAAACGTCGGTGAGCCGCGCAGGACGTGGATATGTGCTTCGGGTCCGGCTCGCCAACCATCAGGTTCGTCCTGACGCCGGTGCGCGTGGCCGGGCTGTAGCGGGTCTTAGCCGACTTAAATCTGCGACACCGCCATCTTGCTTCTGCCGCTTGCCTGGCGATCTCCCTCCGCCGCTCCGGGCTCAGCAACTTCGCCCTGGCCTTGCCGCCCTTCAATCCACTCAACCGTCCCCGGGTAACCGCGCAAGGATTCTTCTCAAGCTCTTCTTCGTAGCGGTATCGCGTCCCCAGCCGTCGGGTCCTCTACGCCGAAAGCCCCAAACTTTCTAGGGTCCACGCGCCGCTTCTTCTTGCCCGAGCGCTCCGCCATGCAACCACCGGCACCACCCCCACGGACCTGCGAACTGCTTGCCCCCCCGTCCGCTTGCTGGCTACCATAAGTAGCTTGAAGGAGTGTAGCTCAGTTGGCAGAGCGTCGGTCTCCAAAACCGCAGGTCGGGGGTTCGAATCCCTCCACTCCTGCCACGGCCGAAGTGGCGGAATAGGTAGACGCGCTGGTCTCAAAAACCAGTGAGGGCAACCTCATGTCGGTTCGAGCCCGACCTTCGGCACCACTTCCCACCGACCCGTCCTGTATCCGGCACGCCTATCTACCGCCCAACCGCATCACACCCACGGGTCTACGACTCCTCGATCTCCGGAATGTCCAAGTCCATCCCCGGGTAGATCGTGAGCGGGTCGGCGCCGTCGAAGCGCCATTTATTCTTGTTGAAGATGATCTCCCATTTCGTCTCATCGCCGTATTCTCGTTCGGCGATACTGCGAACCGTTTCCCGCGGAAGAACCTTAATTGTCTTCCGCACCCCGAAATCCGCTTTCTTCTTGCTGCCGAAGAACCCCACCATGTACTCCTTCGCAGAGCTATCAAACCGTCCTGCCAACGCCTCAATATATTAGACATCACCGCTCTTCACAGCAATTCATGGTTTCCAAGCACATCCGTCGGATGATCGCCCCCTCCCCCTCCGACCCCCTCCCGGCGTCACCCAGAACTCCATCTCAACCACATTGAGCCCCCACCGCCCGGGCGGGTACCATCGGCCAAAACGGAGGGTCCGTTGGTCGAAAGCCTGCAAGACCGCATTCAGAAAATTAACGATCGCCGCCGCGCCTACGTCTGCGTCGGCCTCGACATCGATCCCGAGCGTTTCCCCGCCGGCATCTCCAGCGATATCGCCGGCGCCGAAACCTTCCTCCGCGCCATCATCGACGCCACCGCCCAGCACGCCGCCGCCTACAAACCTAACCTGGCATTCTTCCTGGCCCTCGGGGTCGAAGGCTACCTCCTCCTCAGCCGCCTGCGAGACTTCCTCCCTCACGACACCATCCTCATCGGCGACGCCAAATGGGGCGACATCGGCAACACCGCCGCCATGTACGCCCACACCGCCTTCCACCAGTTCCACTTCGACGCCGTCACCTTAAATCCCTACCAGGGCTTCGACGCCATCCAGCCCTTTCTCACCGATCCCGCCCGCGGCGCCTTCATCCTCTGTCGCACCAGCAACCCAAGCTCTCCCGAATTACAGGGAACCGGCGAAAACTCCCTCTTCATGCGCGTCGCCAGATTCGCCACCAGCTGGAATCTCCATCACAACTGTGGCCTCGTCGTCGGCGCCACCGATCCCCGGGAGCTCGGCCTCGTCCATCGGCAGGCTCCCAACCTCCCCCTTCTCATCCCCGGCATCGGCGCCCAGGGCGGCGATCTCCAAGCCTGCATGGACCAGCTAAACGACCCGCCCCCCGCCGGACTACTCATCAATTCCTCCCGCGGAATCCTCTACGCCGCCGACGGCTCCGACTACGCCCGCCACTCAACCCGGGCCGCCGCCGCCCTCAACGAGTCCATTCTCGATTCCCTTAACTGAATCCGACTCACCCCCGGACATCACCATTCCACCCCTTCCCGCAGATCCAACCCCCACCCCGCCCTTCCCATCGGTGCCAGCGTTCCGTCTGGCGGGGCGTATCTCAGCTTGTTGTCGGCCACCACCGCCTGTGATACGTTTGCTCCCCGCTATGGGCACGTAGCTCAGCTGGTTAGAGCGCCACGTTGACATCGTGGAGGCCACAGGTTCGAGTCCTGTCGTGCCCACCCGACGCAAAAACCGTCCACGTATCCCATCCAGCGGTTACTCTGGAACCGGAAAGCGCCGTCAAGCAAGATCGATGGAGCAGCCTTCACGAGCAGAACCTATCCCGTCCCTGTGGCCCCAACTTGCAATGGACCGCACCAATACGGATACTGTCTCAGAGGTACGGCACCATCGATCGCGCAGTAATGCATCGGCAGTGTCAAACAGACCGGGGACATCATCGTCTCGGGGATAGGAGCAGCCAACTTGGCATTCGAAGTGGTCAGTAAGAAATCAGGCAAAACATATTATTTGCACTCCAAGGAAGTCACCTTAAACGGCGGACGAAAGCAGATGATTTACTATTTCGCCGGCGACGTCCGCGATAACTTCCTCGACGGTCTCCCGGACGGTTACGTGGTCACCGAGAACACGCGCACCGGCTTGCCGATGCTCAAAAAAGGCTGAGAAATTTCCAGCCAGGCCAATCACGGTCCGCTGAAGCTCAAAAGAGAGCCCGATCTAACGACCGGGTTCTCTTTTTTTCTTGTCCCGCGCACCCCCACGCGCCCATCCTCACCTATCCGTCAATTATCCTTAGCCAGTTCATTGCAGCGGCTGGCCAGCGAAAAGTCCAACTCCGTCAGACCCCCGGCGCTGTGCGTCGAAACCGCCACCCGCACCCTGCGATAACGAATATCGATATCCGGATGGTGATTCAACTCCTCCGCCGCCGTCGCCACCGTAACCACAAACGCGATCCCGGCCAGGAAAGTCTCAAATTCAAACTCCCTCGCGATCGCCTTGCCCTCCACCTCCCAACCCTCCAGGTCTTCAAGAGAACGTTCAATATCCTCGGCCGTCAAAAGATCAGGCATCCAGAAAACCTCCACCGTCGGCCGGCCAATACCGGCCGGTCACACCTATTACCTAGCGCAAAAGCAAGTCATAATCCAGCGCAAGCAATCCCGTTCCCAAGGGAATCGCGTCCCTCCATCCAATCCAATCGCCTTGCTCCGCCACCGCCGTCATCCGGCCGGCTCCAATCCCAATTCAGGTCCGCCCCGTCCTCCCAGATCCCGGCCCGGGCCAGACCGCCAAATCAATCTGTGGCAGGCCCGCCTCAAATCCCGTACACTTCCGCCACACCCTAAACTTTCTATCTGAGGGGATCGAAAGCCACTCGCCACCAACGAGGAGTTCCGCCGTAATGACCTACTTCATTACCGAGCCGTGCATCGGTGAAAAAGACGCCTCATGCATCGACGTATGCCCCGTCGACTGCATCCATCCCCGCACCGACGAGGCCGAGTGGGAAAAAGAAGAAATGATCTACATCGATCCTGAGGAGTGCATCGACTGCGGCGCCTGCGAGCCTGCCTGCCCCGTCGAAGCCATTTATCCCGACTTCGACCTTCCCGCCGACATGGAAAAATACCGCGCCATCAACATCGACTACTTCAAGTAGCGCCCCGCCCCGCGAACTAGCCACCACCCCCTGGTCCGGCGGCTTCAGGCTTCAGTCCCTTCACAACGTCTGTGCGCAGTTAGGGGCCCACACCCGCCCTTTAGGCGCCCCCACCGCTTCGCCTCGCCTGGATCTTCCCTGATCCGACCACCTCCACGGCGGCAGCGATTCCAGCAGCCCCCAGGGTCGTTCCCCGCAAGCGCGCCCCCCTCTCTCACCGCTTCGAGCCGCTCCGGCTCATATACTGTCCGTTCGCATAATTGGTCTGGGTCCGATTTCCAATCGACGTAGATCCGGCTAAAGAACTCACCGGCCCGGCATTTTTAAGAATTGCGAGGCCGCATCGGGCCCCCGGAGAAGTCTGACCGCGGCAACGTCCGCCGTTAACCAGAACAGAAGCACCGCATGAAACCACCACTGATCACCCGGATCGAGACCTTCGAGTTCACGGTCAACCTGCGCAATATTCGCGGCAGCTCGTCGGGGCTCGGGCTGATCTACGCGCCCGGAGACCAGGGCACCGTGCGCCGAAGTGCGATGCGGATTGAAACCGACTCCGGCGTGAGTGGAGAAGCGGTCGGACAGATGATCATGGCGGTGCGGCAAGCCGACCTGGTGGCACGCTTTCTGCTCGGGCGCGATGCCCGGCAACGCAACGAGATATACCATGACCTGCTGTTCGAGCTGCGGCAGCACGATGCGCTGGCGATCGGGTAGGCGGGCTCGATTCACCCCGGGCCTATGCTGATTTTGCCGTGCAGTGCCAGCAAATGGGCTACACGGCGTTCAAGATTCACGGGTGGATCGACGCCGATCCCAACGAGGAAATCGAGACTATCCATGCGGTGCGCGAGGCAGTTGGCAACTCGATGGCGCTGATGAGCGACCCGGCCTGCACGATACCCACGTTTGCGGAGGCGGTGCGGGTCGGACGGGCCTGCGACGAGGCAAATTTCTTCTGGTACGAAGACCCGCTTTCAGAGGGCGGCAAGTCGTTTCACGCGCACCGGTTGCTACGGGAAAAGCTGCAAATCCCGCTGCTCATGTCGGAGTACTTGCGGGGACTGATTGCCCATACCGATGCCGCAATCGTGGGCGCAACCGACATCCTGCGGGTGGACGCCTACCAGGACGGCGGAATCACCGGAGCGATGAAGATCGCGCACGTAGCGGAAGGGCTCGGCCTGGATGTTGAAATACATTCACACAGCCCGGCCCACCGCCACCTGATGACGGCGCTGCGCAACACTAACTACTACGAGATGAATCTGGTGCATCCCGATCCTGATGCGGACACATCAGCCGTGAACACCTACACCAACTATCGCGATGGACTCAGCGCCATCGATGCCGAGGGTTGCGTCTACGCACCCGATGGGCCCGGCCTGGGAGCGGAAATCGACTGGGACTACGTATACGCGCACCGAACCGGCGGAGAAGTTTACGAGTCATGACCCGGCAGCCGAACTGTGCGCTGACCAAGCTAGGCCGATGCGAGCGCCATTTCGACCGTCATCCCCGGCCGATCGTCCCCTCCGTCCCAGCATCATAGAAGAGCGCCGCCGCCGCCCTTTCTCTGCTCACGTCCGCTGCTAGAAGAAGCAGACGGAGTCTGTGCCTGCCGGTGCCTGCTGCCCTTTCTCTACTCGCGTCCGCTGCTAGAAGAAGCAGACGGAGTCTGTGCCTGCCGGTGCCTGCCGCCCTTTATTTACTCGCGTCCGCTGCTAGAAGAAACAGGCTGTGCCTGCCTGCGTGCAGGTTGGGATTCCCTCCCCAGGACCCCAACCTGACCAGAACCCGTCCCGCCGCCTCATCCCCATCCGGACCGGGACAACGCACCCACCTCCCCTTCCACCCCAATCCCATTTCCCGGAAAAATACACCTCTTTACTAAATTTCCAATCCCAAATATAAATCTCTTTGCTAAGAAATATATCCCATATTCCAATATTGGCTGGGTGCACCGCGCCCGCGGCATGCACAACGACAGCCGGAAAGCGCTCAATAAACAACCGAACCGCTATGAAATACCCCCTCACCACAAGCTATCCACTAAAACGACGAAATCCCGTTTTTGGCGAAAGTTACCCTGTAACTCCCGAACTCGCCGGCATCCCGAAACATCCACAAGTCCACCGCCGCTTGTGGACCGCTTCCCTGTGAGCCCCAAAATTGGCCCTCCACTGGACGCCCACAGCACAAAAACCACTCTCTCAAACGCACGTTTTCCAGATCGGCTATCTACCTACCCTTAAACAGCTCGGCCAGCGGCAACTTCCGCCTTCTACCATGTGAAATACACCCTGTGCCAGCTTCAACCCCACTTCGCCAACCCGACTTTGGTGCTCCAACCCGACTTCCAGAAAAACCGTTCTTATGGCCTGTGGGTAACGCCGTCGTTACAGCAGTTACCAAATTCAGCCCCCTAACTATCACCGCCTGCCCGTTCCCCAACTCGCCGTCCGCTGCTTGAAGAAACAGCCTGTGGCTGGCCAGAGCGGCCCAATCGGGCGAATAAGTCACAACCACGACCAAACCGCGTTATCATTGTCGTGGGGTGGACTCCAACACTGGCAAGCCGCCCGACCACACACTGGAAGTTGATGACGCTGGACCGGGTCTGTTTTCGCCGGGTATCCGATTTCGAACCATCCTCCCTACCCTTATGTCGCGGAGAGGATTTTGGTCTTCCAGGGTACTCGCCCGGTGTGTCCCGGGCACTTATCATTACTGGCTATTGCCCATAGCCGCGTTCGGCCCGGCCGAGACCGAGACCGAAGAAAGGAACTAATTGGCACAACGACGCGCAACCGCCCGCCCATCCCAATCGCGAAAGGCCAAATCCGCCCCCACCAAATCAGCCGGGGCCGCCTCTAGCACCTCCCCCGCCCCTGAGCCTCAGCAACCGCCCGTCGATCACGGCGAGCATCACAACCTCATCGCCCGCAATCTCAACGGCCTCCTCGAGAACTTCCAGGAGCTGCGCACCGAGATGCGCGTACTCGGGCGCGAGATACAGGCACTACACAAGAGATTCGAACAGGTGGAAGTGGATTTCCCGGACGTGCGCAAGAGAATAGAGACGGTCACATCGGCCGTCTTCGACAGCGACCAGACCCTCCGCGGAGTGACGAAACATGTCGAGGAGTTGTGGGGAACCGTCGCCGAAATCGCTGGCGAGCGCAAAGCGCTCGTCGAAAAACGAAAAATTGGACTCGAAGAAGATGAGAAGCGCCGCGACGCCGAAATGAAACGTCGCCTCGCCGATCTCACCAGCCAGTCCAAAACTAATATCTAGGAAGAGACATTCCAATTGAGAAGACTCAAACCAATACCTGAACGCGTCACCTTTGAAGAAAATGGCGGCGCCCCAACAACTCCCACCCGCCGCCGAGCCGCTCCCTCAAGGGAACGGTCGGCCAACGGAGAGACCGGCGTGCTATCCGCCGTCAACACCCTCACCGACATCGTCAGCCGCCAGACTGGCGGCCCCGCCGCCGGTGCCGGTGCCGGT